>JAPYPO010000174.1 GCA_029937645.1 Candidatus Hydrogenedentota bacterium | reverse complement strand
ACGACGATGCGGACTACCTGTTCTTCGAGACCTCCATTTCTTTCTAAGGTCTCCACGAGCGCTATACGTAATACCAAAACCCCTGCGGGCTTCCGCGGGGGTTTTCTTATGTAGGTCTGGCATAGATTTACGTGTCTCGACTTGACAGATTTTGGATCTCGTGGTACAATACTGAATATAGATTCAGTATTTAGAAAATTAGGTAGTCAGGCGGGGAGGATTTCCCATGGACCAGACAAGAGCGCTATTCGATCTCAGGCCGTATACGTCTACACGGCGCGGTGAGCGGCGGTATCCGCAAAGCCGACTCAGCCCGGAGGTGGCTACGGCTCTCCATAGCTTGCACAACGCCCTCGTTCAGTTACCGCAATGGGAGCTGGAACGTCGGCGCGCTTCGTATGAGGAATGGGAGAGTCGGCGCTTTAAGTAGGAGGATGGGAGGAGCTCTCTTTAGTCCACCGGCGCGATCCGCGCTCCATCTTCTAATTCGTTCTTCGGGCTGGCGATGATCACCTCATTCGCCTCTAGGCCGCTTAGAATTTCAGCCCAGTCATCGTTGCGTAGGCCGATCGTTACCGGTCGCAGGCGGGCCGTGCCCCCGTCCACTACAAAGACATACCAGGCACCTTCTCGCCGAAAGGCCGCGCGTTCCGGAACGGCCAAGGCCTCCGGCGACTCCGCAGTTACGATGCTCAAGTCGACGCTTGTGCCGGGGCGTAGTCCGAGCGCGGTGTTGTCGAACTCGATCAGTGTGCGCACCCGCTGTTGCTCGACGCCGAGCGCGGAAATTTTCATGAATCCGGAGGGGTAGATGCGCGTGACATGGCCCAAGGCCGTAGCGCCCATCAAGGCCTTCCCGGAGATCTCGACGGAGTTGCCTTCCTTGACCCGCCCGATTTCTTCGGAAAGTACGTCGCATTCGATTTCGATGGAATCCAAATCTCCGATACGGAGCAGCGGCGAGCCCGCTGCCAGAACGCGTCGGGCTTCGACATGCTTTTCCAGTATCGGACCGGATACGGGGGCCACCACTTCAGTCTTCTCCAGGTCATTATTCAACACGGCGAGCTGGGCTTGATAGGCCTCAATTTGCGCTTCGTGTTCGGTGCGTAGATACTCGTTATCGTCGACCGAATCCGCGATCCGGCGATGCGCCAGCTCGGCCACATTGAGGGCCTTCTGCGCCGCTTGTTCTTCCAGTTGAGAGCGGCGCACATCCTCCAGTAGCGATTTGTATTTTGCCTCAGCCGTATCATAAAAGGACTGGCTGACCACATTGTCCTCGATTAATGCGTCGGCGCGTTCAAAGGCCTTTTTGGCATCCTCCTCTTGGATCGCCAAGCTCATGCGAATCTGTTTTGCGATTGCCAGTCCGTCGCGCATTTCCTTCACATGAATAAGGGCTGATTCGATATCTTCGTCCTTAGGCTTACCTATATCAACGCCCGTGACGCTGGCGCGGGTCCTTTCGATCAGGGATTCCAATTCTCGAATGCGCTGCTTCAAGGCGTATGCGTCGATCGTCGCGACCCGTTGGCCTTTCTCGACGGTATCCCCCACTTCGAGGCTGAGGCGTTGGACCGTTCCGGACACGGGCATGTCCACCACATAGATATGGGCCAGGCGGGTCTTGCCGTCTTCTACGACGTATTGCCGCACGTCCCTGACAGACGGGGCGGTAATCTCCACCGAGAGAGGACGGCCACGCACGGCGATGGCCGTCGCCGCGATTACCGCCACGATCCCAACCGTCAAGAAAATTCGTTTCATTGCCAAACTCCCTACTCGCGCGCTTTGAGAACTTCTACCATATCGAGCCCATGAATCTTGTTGCGCACGGCGAAATTTGATATAGCGATAAACACCACGGTCAAGACTGTGGCGATGATAAATGTTCGGGGCGCTATGTGGTAGGGCATCCGGTACAAGTCCGTTTGGAATGCGTTTACCATCAAGCGGCAGATGGTCATCCCGAAAGGGATGCCCAGGATCAAGCCGATCGCGCCTGTTACAAAGTTTTCGTTATAGAGGATGCTTCCCACTTCCCTATGGGTAAAGCCCATCACCCGCAATGAGGCCAGCTCACGCTGGCGTTCCGCGAGGGATACGAGGGTCACGTTGTAGATGATCGAGAAGGCGATCACTCCGGAGAACGTCAATATGGCGCCGGTCATGATTGCGATGTTTTGCCCAATTGTATCCATCAGGCTCTCCAATGCGTCTACTTTGACTTCGACGGCCGAAACGAAGGGGGCATCGTTTAGTTGATCGGAGATGCTTCGCTCCATGCCCGGCTCGGTATCAAGGAGGGCGGCGTTCATCGCGAAGGGCTCGCCGAGTATGCGGCTCAGGGCATTGATGTTCATGTAGGCAGAGGCCCCGAAATATTGCTTTACCACTTTCGACACCGACGCGGTCCGTTCCTTTGTGATCCGGCCCATCAAGGGTTTAAGCGTCACGAAGTCCCCCACCCCCACGCCAAGTTGCTCCGCAATCGTCTCCGAAAGTACGAGGCCTCTCTCCCCGACATCGACGACCTCTTCGTCCGTGTTCATTAGATCGCGCAGTTTCCCGTCGCGCTCCATCCCGATGACTACCACATCCTTTTTCTTCCAACCGTTTCGCATCTCGAAGGGATACTGTAATAAGGGTTCGGCAAGCAGGACATTTTCGATTCGGGCGGATTCGTGAAGCGCCGCCTTGCCCATCTCTTTGGCAAAACTTATTTTGACGTCTTCCTTTTCGGCCAGCTCGAATTGAAACGAGAGCATGTATTGAATGCCATCTAAGGAGAAGAATCCCATGATGATGATGCCTGACGATATCATGACGCCGAAGGCGTTTAGGGAAGCGCGGAAGCGGCTCCGTGAGACGTTGCGCGCGATCATCTTCCAAGTAAAGCCCATCCGCACCCAGAGCCATCCCCACGATTCTAGCAGCACCCGGTGGCCGATCACGGGCGCTTCGGGGCGCATGGCGTCTGCGGGGCGAATCCGACTGGCCCGGATGGACGCGCTGAGCGAACCGAGGAAGGCGAAGAGAATCGCGATGCCCAGCGATTTGACCACGATGTCTGGATACACCTGCGAGCGCAGCAGGGGAAACTGGTAGAACTGCGCGTACATCTTCAGCATCCCCCCCGCCATGGCGTGGCCCGCAGCGAACCCTCCTACGCATCCCACGGCGGAAAGAATCAAGGAGAAGAGGACGTAATGCGTGGCGACGGAAAGGTTCGAATAGCCGTAGGCTTTCATTAAGCCGATGAGGGTCCGTTCGTTGCGCACCATGCGGCTAAGCAAAATGAATATCACGAGTGCGGAGAGACCCAAACAGACCGTTGTCATGATTCTGGCCATCACCTCCAGGCCGCGTATTTCGTCGGCCACAAACGAAGCGGAGATTTGGTTTTTCTGCTTTATCTTCGCGAAGATGCCGTAGCTGTCGAGCACGTCTTCGCAGCGGTCGAGTATGGCGTCCAACTGTTCGGGATCGTCCACCGATCCGACGACATTGTTGTAGGCCGCACTCATGGAAAGGGCCGTTTCCGCGAAGTCTTGGGGCACCCACAGAATCCCGAAACGCTCGGGCGCTGGAACCATATCTTGAACGCTTCGGATGAGGATGACGTATTCCGGGGAGAGCCCCTCCCCCACTATTTTCAGGGCATGGCGTTTGCCATCAACCGTGATTCGCAGAATGTCGCCTATCGAGAAGTGGTTGGCCTGGGCGAAGCGCTCGCTCACGATGACTTCGTTTTGCGCGCCCTCGGAAAAATAACGGCCCTTGCGGACGACGATGTCGTTGAGTGGACTCTCCGCGCGGTTGGGCAAGGAGACGAGGCGACCGGTGCGCCCCGGAAGATCGAGGTTGACCTCTTCCACGATGCGCCCGCGGACTTGCCGAACGCCGGGGATGTTTTCCAGCTTAAACAGGGTCGTATTCGGCGCGCGCTCCAGCATGATCTCGAAATCAGCGAAGCGATATTGTGCGTAGTAGGTATCCCGAGTCAGTAGGAGATTTCGGTGCACGGAGACAAGGCAAATGAAACAGGCCGTTCCGCATAGGACGACCGCCGCGACGGCGAGGCTTTGCCCGCGCGTCTTCATGATGGTTCGGAACAGCTTTTTCGTCAGCGGTTTCATGGGGGACTACCACTCCACCTCGTCCACGGAGAGGCGCCGCTTGTTTTCGATAATCGTTCGTATGCCGCCGTCTCTCATCCGGATGATCCGGTCGCCCAACCCGCCGATGGAGGCGTTGTGGGTGATCAGAAGGACAGTGGTGTCTACCCGTTCGTTCACCGCCCGGAGCGCGTTCAACACGATCTTGCCGGTGGCCACATCCAGCGCCCCTGTTGGCTCGTCGCATAAGAGGATTTCTGGGCGTTTGGCGATGGCCCGGGCGATCGCCACGCGCTGCTGCTCGCCGCCGGAAAGCTGCGACGGGAAGTGATCCGCGCGATCCGTAAGCTCTACCAGGGCCAGGGCTTCCACGGGATCGATAGGGTTCACGGAAATCTCCGTTGCCATCTCCACGTTTTCCTTTGCCGTCAGATTGGGCATGAGGTTGTAGAACTGGAAGATGAACCCGATATGATTGCGGCGGTAGAGCGTGAACTGACGCTCGTTGAAGGCGCTGAGGTTTTCGTCCCTGAACCAGACGTCGCCTGAGGTCGGCGCATCGAGGCCGCCAACGATATTTAGTAGGGTGCTCTTTCCCGAGCCGCTCGGGCCGAGTATGACCAGAAACTCTCCCTGCTTTACCTCAAGGGAAACTCCGCGCAACGCCGAAACCGTAACCTCACCCATCGCATATTCTTTTACGAGAGAATCGATTCGAAAAATCGGCGCACCGCGTGTACCCGCTGACGGGTTAGACGCGACTGCCATGCGTGGCTACCTCCCGTGCGGCCTTCTCGGTAACGGAGATCGCCGCGGGTCGGATAGTTTGACCGCGCCATTCCTCTTTGGTCCAGTGTCTTGTCATAACAGACCCGAAAACTGATTCGTTAGCAGTCTATAGAGTCTACCATGGCTCGCCTCTTGGCAAGGCACCAGTTCTGGCGGTGAGAATTCAGGAGGGGTCACTCGATCCGGGCCGGCGACACCTTATTCTCATCCCAAGAGATGGAGAGAAGAATAGACGCGGGTTGCCAGGGAACTACGCGGAAGTTGCTTTGACGCGCTGGTGAGCCGGAGGGGTTCTGCCTATCTAGCGTTTTCCGCGCTTTCCTCCGACGGCCCCCTTAAGGCGGGCCTCCGCGGACTCGATGCTGGGGACAATGAAGCTGAGGAGGGCCGCGTGAAGTTCGGGGTTGGCGGCGGCGATGACCGAGCGCTGGTTGGCGACGGAGGAATCCAGGAGGAGCACATCCTCGAACCCGTTTCCGTAGGCGTCGGTCACGACGCATCCAGCCTCTTGCGCGATGAGGAGTGCTGCTGTCAAATCGTAGGGGCACACGCCCAACACGGAGCCGCGCCCGGCGTTAATAAAGAAATCTTCGACGACGGTGGGGATGTCTCGGTAGTAGCGGTTTGCGAAGTCTATGCAGGCGTCGAGTTGGTTGGTAAGCAGTCGGGTAAGAGAATAGGCCGTGCTGTTGCAGGCGAAGAAACCGCCTTTGAGGCTCGTAATGTCGATCAGCTTCGCTACGGTTGGAAAGATCAGGTTTGCGGGCCTCGCGGGCACCGTCATGGACCATGCGACGGATTCCAAATCTGTGTTCCCGGACAGGCGGATCTTTCGGATGTGCCCATCCACGTAGATGCGCGCACCCTTGTCGCGTTCCGCGTAGAAGGAGCGGTTGCCCAAGATTTCTACGACGCAGCCATTGTCCACATCGCCCATGGTGGGGCGTTCGATGACGCGGGTGCTGCAGATGGATACGACGCAACTCTCGAATCCGCATTTCGCCGCGCGGGTGCCGTCGACGGGATCGATCACGAGCAAGTTGGTGGGTTGGCCGCTGGTGAAGGTGGTGTATCCGGCGTCTTCGCTGTAGTAGGCGACGGGCATTTTCGCGCTCTTGAGGAAATTGAGCAATGCTTTTTCCGCAGCCTTGTCTAGTTCGAAACAGGCATCGCCGCTTGAGGTTGTGCCTACGACTTCGCGCCCTTTGCCGGCCGCGATCATGGGCGTAACGGATTCCTTGATCGCTTTGGCGAGGTCCATTAGGAAGTTGCGCGGGAGCGGTTTGGCCTTTGCCGTCTTCCGGGGCAGCGCGCTGACTGGTGGACGCACGACCGGCTTTGACAGCGGCGGCGCGGCGGCTGCCAACTTCGCTTTGGATTTGACGCCCGAACTGGCGGCGGCCTTCTGAGGGGCGGGTTTCTTTTTGGGAGAAACGGCCTTTGATTTTCGGGAACTCGTCTTGGCCGGGGCTTTTTTGGTCACTGCTTTGGACTTCAACTTATTGGCTGCCTTCGATTTGGTGACGGCCTTTTTAGGGGCCTTGGACTTCGCAGTTATCTTCTTCTTAGCGGCTTTTTTTGATTTGGCCGCTGATTTAGGCTTTGCCTTGACGGGCCTCGATTTTGAGGTTTTTTTATTGACAACCTTTTTCTTGGCTGACTTTGCTGCCCGTTTAGACTTTTTTGCCGCGCTTTTCTTTTTTGCCTTCTTTGATGCCATACCTGCCCCTATCGAGTCCACTGGCCTACTACAAGGTGGAAGCTAAACGCTGTAACACGTTGCCTCGTAATGCGATAAAGAAAGGTTAACGGATACTTCGAGCCGTTAAACCTTTAATCTCCGAACATCATCCGTGCAAAATGCATTTCGATGACGAACGCAGAGAAATCCCTGTAAGCTTTTTGTCAATAAGATGTTAAGAGAAAGGCGGTATTCCAAAAAAAAGCCCGCTAGGGGCGGTATTTATTGTGATCTCGACCCATCTAAGGGATCGGAGGCACCATCAAAGTCAAGCGATTTTAACACTTTAGGACAGAAATGTAAAGTTGAAGATAAATTTTGATAAAAGTCGCTTGTTTTCGGGGAATTCTATGGACAATCTGCTGGCGAAGATGGTGGAGCGAATCAGTCCGACAGGATTGTGTGGGATGCTGAGAGCTGGTCAGGTGTGCTGTAACCTTTGTAAGTTCTACCTCCGAAGGAGGTTGAAGGCGCTACTCAGCAGGAACGGGAGGTATTTCGGGGGAACGTTTACTCTCCGCCTCTGGATGTCAGGAATTCAGCGGCCTTTTCGTGTCGCTCGCTTGCGTGCTCCAGGGCTGTCTTGCCTTCGACCAGCGCGCTTGGATCGGCGCCAGCGCTTATGAGCGTCTCATAGAGGGCCTGGTCGTCATTGTAGGCGGCCCAGAATATTGGCTGTCGTGCGTTGCCCCAGACTTGGCCATCGACATTTGCGCCCTCTTCGAGGAGTACGTCTACGACGGCGGGGTGCTGTAGTTTTACCGCCAGCGAGAGCAACGAGCATTGGAGGGAAATCTCCTTCCCCTCCGGGTCCGTCCAAGGCTCGTAGATGGACATATCGACCAGGATACGGGTCTTGAGTCCTCGCTTTACTTGGGAGGCATTGCCATCGCGGACGGATTGCTCGACGCTGAGGCGGGCGGTCCGGTCTCTGGAATCGACGATTTGCTGCTGAATAATATATAGGACAACGAAAATAGAGGCGAGGATGACGAGTATATCGACGCGGGATAGGCCCGCCGCTGGGTTATTCAATTGGCGTGACACGAAATTACTCTCCAATTTATGTGGGGTTCGAGCATTGCAAAGGCACCCGTGACGCGGCGGGGTTTCTCTGGGAGGCCCTGCTTCGAAATGGGAATGCGGGGTCAGTCGGCGTGAAGTTCGGCAGGCCCGGCGTTTCCGACGGTTCGCTCGTAGTGGCCTTTTCCATTCTTCTGGTATTTAGTGAACCCGTTCTTTGAGAGATTCTTGTCAGTGAGCAGTTGCTTGGAGTGGCGTTCATTTGTGATGCCCGCAATGTGAATGGGCTGGTAGATGCGCTTGACCTTCTCCCCTGTGTCCGGGTGTTTCTTAAGAGGGGGATCAGACATTTTGCGGACAACATCGAAGGTTTCACCTTCCGTGCCATCTTTGTGAACAACTTGATAGGTGTAAACGGGCATGGCGCAATCGGCCTCCTTGTGGTTCTAGCGCATGGGTTCATAAAGAGAGCTACGTATACCCGGGCCTTCTGCCATTGGGAGAAGCGACGTGGCAATCTCTTCAACATAAGTCCAACTGTAAAAAGAGATTGCTTCGCTTCGCTGTTAAGAACCGAGATTACCCATATGGACCCGTCGGCGACCGGAGCCAATGAGATTGAAGC
>JAPYPO010000759.1 GCA_029937645.1 Candidatus Hydrogenedentota bacterium | reverse complement strand
CGTTCGCGTAGGCTTCGGGTGGTTCGGGGTGGTGATTGAGCCGGCGGTCCGTCGTGATGGACCAGTTGAAGCGTTGGTATGGTGGGCCGTTGATTATGGTGCGCATGACCGTTGTCGCGTTTCGGTTCGTCGAGTTCATCTCGGGGACCGGCGCATGAACCCCCTCGAATTTCTTTCCCATTTTTTCTGACGGATCCCAGTAGCTCGGCGCTGCAACGTGCGCGGCCACCAAGCGATCGTCATCTTCGGAGAACTGAATTACCGCCAGGTCCTCCTGGACCTGAGACGCCACCGCGTCGAAGGCCGACTCGTAGGGCAGAGAGCCGCCGCCGCTCAGGCGAAACTTGGAGTCGAAGGCCAGCGTGTCGCCCGTCAGTACGCAGCGAAGGATCTGCCCGCCGCCGACAGCTTTCTCCAGGCGAAAGTAGTCCGCGTGCTCCGTAGCGAGCCGTTCCACCACAACGCTGACTGCTTCCGATACAGCCGCTTCGCCCTCATCCAGCACCCCGTAGTATTTGCTCCACCGATCCGCCCGTGCCTCCACCAAATTCTCGTGATACCGCTCGAATTCGTCATCGAACTGGAAGGCTTTTCCGTCTATATCCTTATTGCCAAAGGGTTTATCCAACCCATACAGTCCGGCCCGAACCGTGTATACGCCGCTCGCAAAGGGTGTGTACACGGCGGGACGGGGCAACGGTACGGTTGGCGCATCCTCCTGCATTTATTTGAAATTCCTCCCCATCCCGGGGGTTGATTAACTCACAATCAATTTGTAGACTGGACCAAGATTTCCAAGCGATCCAGGCGAATTATCTGCATCATAACCCGTCAAAGGCGCAATGTGTCGAATCCCCCCGAACCGAGCGACATGAGTTGGGCAGCCACCTTCACGCTGATCGCGCAGATAGGCCTCATCGTCATCGTCCCCGCAATGCTCGGGGCCGTGGGTGGTTTCTACGCCGACCGCTCGCTCCAAGGAAATGGAGTTATCCTTCTGGGCAGCATCGCCGTGGGCGTCGGCGTTGGACTCTACGGCGCCTTCCGCCTGATGGTGAAGCAACTCGGCTAATCCGCGCGCGCCTTCTCCAACCGTTCATCGCCCAGGTTCTGCGCTGCCTCAGCCGTCGTGATTTCCTGTTCGTGAGCCATGCGAAAAATCGACTCTAGCGCGTCGCCGATATGGTCTATTCGCCGAATCGATTCCTCCTCGCTGTATCCGCCGGGCAGGAATTCGCAGGCGATGTTGATGAGTCCTCCCGCGTTGATTACGTAGTCCGGCGCGTACAGAATCCCGGCCTTCGCCAGCGCCTCCGCGTCGGAAGAATGGACCAGCATGTTGTTCGCCGACCCCGAGACGATCGCGCAACGCATCCGTTCAACGGCCTCGCTCGTGAGCACTTGCCCCCGGGCGCAGGGCGACAAAATGTCGCAGGGGCACTCGATAAACTCTTCTGCATTGTCCAGAACGTCCGCCCCATGTTCCTTCGCGAAGGCCCGGGCCTTTCCCAGGTCCAAGTCGCATACCGTTACCGAAGCTCCTTCGTTTAGGCAGAGCGCCGCGAGTCGTGATCCCACCGCGCCGACTCCTTGAATCACCACGCGGCGTCCCTTGAGCGACCCATCGCCGAATACATTCTTCGCACACGCTTTC
>JAPYPO010000758.1 GCA_029937645.1 Candidatus Hydrogenedentota bacterium | reverse complement strand
ATGCGTCGTACCTAAACACCATCGGCGATGCCGAATTGGCTATCGTGTGGACGGATCCCGATTTCGACGAGGAGGAACTCGCCTTTTATTACGTACGCGTGATTGAGATTCCCACGCCCCGGTGGACGGCGTACGACGCGAAACGATTCGGGATTGACGACTTGCCGGAAGAGGTCCCGATGATCGTTCAGGACCGCGCCTACACCTCCCCCATCTGGTATACCCCGAGCTGAGCGCCCGCCATTGTTCAAGCGACTCCTAAAAGAACCCCTGCTCCACTTCATGGCGCTCGGCATCCTGATATTTCTCGTCTTCGGGTCCGTCACTGAGGACGAGTCGAATCGAATCACCGTAGACCGCGAGTCGCTCCTTACTTTCATTCAATACCGTTCCAAAACCTTTGATCGGGCCCGTATCGAAGAGGCCCTCGACAATCTTCCGGAGGCGGAGCTGCAAACGCTCATCGACGACTACACCCTGGAAGAGGCCCTCTACCGCGAAGCCAAAGCTCTGCGACTGGACGAGCAAGACTACTCACTCCGCCAGGGCCTCATCCGTAAACTCGAATTCATGAACGAGGGCATTATCTCATCCACCACAAAACTGTCCGACGCCGAACTACAACGCTACATGGAAACGAACAAGGCGCGCTACTACGTTCCCGCGAAAACCACCTTCACCCATGTGTTCTTCAACGCCAAGACCCATGGAGAGGAAACGGCGGAAGCGTTGGCCCGGGCAAAGCTTGAGAGCCTCAACGATTCCGGTATTCCCTTCCACGAGGCCCCGTCCCACGGCGACCGTTTCCTCTACCACCGCAACTACGTGAACAAGGCTGCGGATGAAATCGCCAGCCATTTCGGGAGCGACCTGCAAGAGCAACTCTTCGAATTCGAAGCAGACGACACGGTCTGGCGTGGGCCCTTGCGCTCAACCTACGGCTTCCATCTAGTCATGGTGACAAAGCAGACGCCGGGGTATGCGCCGTCGTTGGAGGACGTGCGCGGGCGGGTTGAATTGGATGCCGCCCAGGACCGGTTGAAGCCGGAGATGGATCGGATTAATCAGGCGATTTTGGATAGCTACGACGTGGAAATTATCGGCGATCTCACCACCGATAAGTCGAGCCCGGAAACAGTCGAATGAATCGGATTTTACTCTCAGTCTTCGTAACGCTTGTTTTGGCCTCTCTATATTCCGAGGGAGCACACGCCGATGATAGCCGCCCGTTGTACATCGAGATAGAAGAAATTGCGGATAACACCTACACGCTACGCCTCAAGGTTCCTCCATCGATCCAGGCCTCAAACGCGCCGACGATTGTATTTCCGGAAGACTGCGTTGAAGTTCGAGACGCCGCGTCGCGCAAGGCCGGGCAACTTCGATACCGCTGCGAGGAAAGCCTTTCGGGCAGAGAGGTATCCATCCACTACCCTGGGCGTCGGCCCGCCGTTTCGAACATTGTAAAGTTTGTCGGTGAGGCTGGTGAAACCCACACCGCGATCAGGGGGCCACAGGAGACAGCCTGGCGCGTGCCCGAAGCGGAAACCAAGTCCGGCGTGGCGCGCGATTATACATGGCTCGGAGTCCACCACATTTGGCTTGGCATGGATCATCTGCTGTTTATTCTTTGCCTGATCTGGATCGCCGGGAGTCC
>JAPYPO010000173.1 GCA_029937645.1 Candidatus Hydrogenedentota bacterium | reverse complement strand
GCCGATCTCCGCCTGATCACCGAATCGGAAAGCGGCCCTCGCATCGAATTCTCGGCACCCACGGCTCTGGTCAACATCAACCTTGGCGATCTGCTGTATAGGAAAGTTACTCTAGACCGGGTCGTCGTTGATAATTGCCATATCCGGGCGGTTCGTACGGAGGGTGCCCGATGGTTCGAGGCCGAAGATTTTGGCGCGGCAGACTTGCTGCCTTTTGACCGCTCCGACTCGTTTCGCATTACCGGGGACAACTCGATTATCGAAATCCAGAATGTTGTAGGCGATACCGAACTTCTCCTTGAGGATGTCCTATTCGATGTGTCCCGGCTCGTGGATTCTCCCGATCTGATCGCCCGCTTGGACAGTACGCTAGGGGGCGATGCGGAAAAACCCGTACGCATTCGGCTCGCCTTGGCATCGCTGGAGGACTTTAATCTCAAGATCGACGCCGCCATGATCGACGCGAGCGACGTGAATATTTTTCTACCCTCCGAACATCACTTCGTCTCCCAGGGCCTCTCGCGCCTCGCGCTCACCGTTCATGGCCGACCCGGCAAGATGGCTCTGATGCTGGAGGCGGCCTTCGCGGATTTGGTGATTCGCGGCCAACCGGAGTTCTTGCCTCCCGCTACGGGAATGTTGACCGCGAATGCGTCCTATTCCACTGAAACGCACCGGGTCGAAATCACACACGCCCGCGCCACTTCCCAGGAACTTTCTGGAGACGTGGAAGGCAGCGTGTCGTTCGATGGAGTCTATCCCGAATTCGACCTTCGCCTTGTTGCGGACCGTCTGCCCGCGCGTCAACTGCTGGACTATGCCTTCGCTGGCCAGTTCGACTTTTCTGGGGATGCCGTCCTTGAGCTGAATGAACCTCACGAAGTGGTTCTCGCCTTCCAGGGCACGATCGAAGATCCCCTGATCAGCGGTTTTGCCCGCGCAGGGTCGGGTCATCTTGAGTACAGTCCTCAAGATAAGAATCAGCCACATTTATCCCTCGATCTGGGTCAGGTAGAAGGGGAATGGAATCCCAACTTGGGCGCCATGTCGGTTCGACTGGCCGTCCAAGATGGAGAGGCTACCCACAAAGGGACGGGGTTAAAGGCCAGCGACTTGAGCGGCGTGATCGCCCTTGAGAACGGGGTGCTGTATGCCGAATCCATAACGGGGACCCTGACGGAAAACCCGTTCGTCGCCAGTATGACCTATACCGTGGAGAAAGCCTCTGGCGAACTGACGCTCAGTGGCGTACTGTCCCGCATTGAAGACCTGCCCTTCGCAACAAAAATTCCGCTCACCGAGATCGCCGGGTCCGTCAACCTCATGGGCCTTCGTCTGACGAAGAGCGGAGATATATACTCCGCGGAAGGCAATATTGACGCGACCCAATTGCGAATCGACCATTCGTGGTGGCTGACCAAACCCGAGGGCATCGGCGCGACGGCGCTCCTGTCGGCGGATTTCAAGGCCCACTCACATTTGCGCATGAAAGCCACGGAAGTGAACGTCGCGAGTTCGAAATTCACGGCCGATTTATCGCTCTCCTACGCACGGGACGAGTCCGGGGCAGGCTGGACCCTGGATGAAGCGAACGTCGAATCCGAGACGTTCAACGTTACCGCGTTGGGCCGGTGTGTGCGTGTGCCCTACCGCATCACCGGAGGGACGGGACACAACGGAAAGGTCGCTTGGCGCGCCGATCCCAAATTGAAGGGGGCATGGTCCGAAGTCATTTCTTGTTCCATCGACGACCTACAGTTGTTGCCCATAGAGGAGGGCGCGCAAACCCCCTTAGATCTCCGCGGGGCAGAGCTGCGGGCCACGGTGACCCGGGGTGATCATTCCACCGGATCGCTGAGCCTTCGCGTAGAAGAAAGTACGGTGCCGAGCTTTCAGGAACCTTGGTTTCTGCCGTATGACCGCCACAACGCGCACGGGGTCGAAATGCCTTTCGTTGAGCGCACCTGGTCGTTTGACCTCGAATCCGGCGTTCTTGATCTCCCCCCCTGGAAAGGCCGGGACTTCCACGCGACCGCGTACACCAATACGGAAACGGTGGGGGTCGACGCCTACAGCGCGGCCGTCGAGGATGGATGCATCAGCGGTAGTTATCATGCCAATCGGGCTGAACACTCCTTCAAGTCAACCGTCGAGTGGTCAACAATTCCGTCGCACTATTTCATCGAGCACCTCAGCTTTCCGAAGATTCTCTCGGGCACGATGAACGGAAACATCTCGTACACGCTGGATCGAGACGACCCCGGTACGCTCAAAGGAGGCGGTTCGTTCGCCGTAGCGGACGGTCATTTTAGCGCCGACTTCCTGCATTCACTCCTTGAGGAACAGATGGAGGATGAAGCGTTGGCGCTTCCCAACTCCCTCAAGTATTCGCTCCTCGATGTTCGCGGTTTTAGCTTCGATGGCGACCGCGTTGACACGCCCAGTTTTTCGCTCGTAGCGGACGGGTTTCGCATCGCAGGGTCGGGCCACTATATTCGCGACGGCGACATGGATTACACGTTGCGGCTTGGCATCACGCCTGCGGTGGCAAAAGAGATTCCCGTCTTGCGCGACAGTTTCAACATCCAAGGCCTGAAGCTGGCTCAGAAAAATATCGATCTCACTGTGGAGTTGAAGGGGCCGACCTTTAATCCGCAGGGGCGGGTTTCCGATCTCCCGGCCGCGGGTACGATGCTTGTCAGCGCGACTTTGGGCGTCACCGGGCGCATATTGGATACGCCACGCAGGCTACTTTTTGACATCATCAAATCGGCCGGTGGTATCATGGGCGCGGTCGCAAACTGACGCATCCCAAATCGGACGCTGGTTCGTTCGGATTACTTGTGGAACTTTTTAAGGACCTATGGACATAAGAATTGGAAAAACCGGGCGATCCTGTTCGGCATGCGAGCGAAGCTTTCAGCACGAGGAGACGCTGAATTCGCTTGTTCGTTTCGAAAATCAGGCTCTCGAGCGCGAGGACTATTGCAAGGACTGCTGGAACTCAGAGCGGGGAGACGGCTCCTTTTCGACGTGGACCGTCACCTATATTGACCCCGAGATCGAGGCCCAGGAACCCGAGGAAGTCTTCTCGCCGTTGCGCCAATTGTTTTACGACGCCGTGGAAAGCGAAGATCGAAATACGCTGGCCATGGCCTATCTGGCCGCGCAGTTGCTCCGGCGCCAGAAGGTGTTTCGCCTCATTAAGGAAACGGACGAGGCCGATGGTGAGATTAATGTTGCCTTGTTTTCGGACCGCATTGGAGGTGGCCTCATTGAGGTCAAGGATCCCCACCTGAGCGGCGATGAAATGGAAGAAGGGCGGCGCGCCCTCCTCAAAGGTCTTCGCGAACTGGAAGAGGGCGAAGCGACTGACGGTGATTCGGATGAAGATGCCGAATCGGAAGAAGGCGGCGAAGAGGAATCGACCGAAACAGACGACAACCACGAAGACTTGGAAAACAGCCATGACGGCCGAGAAAAAGAAGTCGCCTCGGAAATCTAAGGCCTTTCTCGATCAGGATAAGTATACTGCGGAACTTAGCTCGGGGCAGCTCGTGCTGGGCCTCAGCGCACTCCTGATTTATGGATTGGCGTGTTTCATGCTCGGCGTGGTCTTGGGTAAATTTGAGCCGTTGGCTCCTCCTCAAGCCGTCGCGCAGCAGTCCAGTGCGCCTGGCGAAGGAACGCGATCCCAAAACGCGAGCGGACCGCTCCAGCGGGACACCATCGAAAACCGCGTCACGGAGCTGGACGCGCCGCCTGATCGATCCACGTTTGATTCTCCCCTGGTTGCATCGGTCGATAGTGGGGCCACGGAACCTGGTTCGTCCGGGCAGACCGTGAAAGCCGACGCAGGGCGCAAATGGGATAAAGCGAACGAGGAAGGCGGCGCCAGCAGTGAAATGCCGGCGGATGACCGGCCAAACCACATTTTCCCTCCCGCCTCCCCCACGCCCGATGTGGAAGAGCAGCCATCTTCGACGCAGGATCAACCCGAAGTCAATCTGCCGGATCCGAAAGAGCCTGACCGAATTGCGCAGCCCAAACCCCAAGTCGAGACTCAGCCCGTGCTTGAGGTCATGGAACCGGCGGAATCTGAGGATGACGGGAGCACCACGCCGCCCGCTAACGACGATGGTAAGCCAGGGAACGAATCGAAGCCTGCGAATGCTATCGACGGGGGAACGCATCCCTTCAGCGTACAGGTCATGGCGCTGCTAAATCGGCAAAAGGCGGAAGCTCAAAAAATGACCATCGAAGCAAAATCGAATTACCCCGTGCGCCTGGTGAAAAATTCTACCGGCCGCTACGTTCTTGTTCTCGTAGGGGCATTTGCGACAAAATCAGAGGCCGAATTGGCGAAGAAAGACATTCGCGAGAACTTACACTATAATAAAGCGTTCGTTGTGAATATAAACAAGGGTTAAGCGGAAGGTTCGCGCCTGCATCCAATGGCCGAGCCAAAGTTATGGGGAACGCCAAATTCATGAAAGTTTCGATAATCGGCCCCGGCGCCATGGGAATTCTTTACGCCGCGCGATTCAGCAAGAGCGGCATACAAACGACGCTGGTGGACTACCGATCCTCGCGCGCACAAGCGCTCACGGAGTCGGGCATCACGTTAGATTCGGAAGAGGGTAATACGATCAAAGCGAAGGTGACCGTCGCTTTGGAGGTCCCGCCCAAGCAGGACCTCATCCTCGTTCTCGTCAAGGCCGGGGCAACATCCTCTCTCAACCTCCCGACGGGCGTTCCCCTTCTCACGCTGCAAAGCGGCCTGGGCAATGTGGAGAAGCTGTGCAACTTTGTCGGAAGCTCTACCGTCCTCGTAGGCACCACTACGGAGTCGGTGAGCTTAATCGATCCAGGCCACGCGCGGCACGTCACATCCGGCGTGACCACCTTTGGCGCATGGACTTCCTGCCCGACGGCGCCCGCTGAGGAAGCGTTGAAAACGGCGGGGTTCGCGTATGAAATTACCGGTTCGCCGGGCCAGATAATTTGGGAAAATGCGGCCATCCTTGCCGGAATCAATCCCCTCACCGCGTTGCTGGATATACCAAATGGAGAGCTTCTGACCCTGGAAGAACCTCGACAGCTCATGCGCAATTTGGTGGTCGAGGCGGCGAAAGTCGCATCGACCGAAGGATACCGCTTCGAGTACAGCCTCGTCGAACGAGCCGAGCAAGTCTGCCAGGAAACTGCTAAGAATTTCTCGACCATGCTGCAAGACATTCGCGCGTCCAGGCGGACTGAAATAGACGATATCAGTGGCGAAATTCTTCGCAAAGCCGAGTTGGCTTCGCTCCCCGCCCCGCGCACACGCGTGGTTTGGCAATTGGTGAGAGGTCTGGAAGACCGTTGACCACGCCCTCGCTCGACCACACGAAATCCCAAACCTTCTCGCTCAAACAGCGCCTCATCCTTGCCACCGCCGTTCCACTCGCTTCTGGATTGATTAAATCCTTGCGCGCAACGTGCCGGGTTTCCGTGCGCGGCGAAGAGCACTTATCCCAAGCCTTCGCCCAAAACGGTCGCGTTCTCATGGGCATCTGGCATGAAACCTTTTTGATTGGGCCCTGGTTCCACGCCCATGTTGGCCATCACACCCTCACGAGCCACAGCTTCGATGGCGAACTCGCCGCGCGGCTCCTGGCCCGCTTCGGCATCAAGACTATTCGCGGATCCTCATCGCGCGGCGCACTCAAGGCCCTCGCGGAGCTTACCGTTACGGCGGAATCTGTTCGGTTGGTGGGCTTAACTCTCGATGGTCCCCGTGGGCCGCGCCGTGTCGCCAAATCGGGATTGGCCTACATCGCCGCCCATACCGGGCTACCCATCGTTCCGCAGGCCATCGCCGCCAAACCAAGTTGGCGAATGCGTTCTTGGGACCGGCTCCTATGCCCGAAACCCTTTTCCAAAGTTATCTGGGCCTATGGGCCGCCTATCCCCCCGCCGGAGTCTACGGACGCAAAACTGATTCAGAAAACAACGCGGAGGCTACAATCCGAACTCAACGCTCTTCACGAAGAGATCGAAGAAGAGCTTGGAGCCGACCCGGAATTCTGATCCGGCGATGGCGAGGCAACGCGAGCGGCCCCCTGCCTACGCCGCAATTGGCCACACGCCGCGTCGATATCCTGCCCACGCTCGATACGCAGGGTTGCCTTGACGCCCGCACGGCTCAGCGCGTCGCGAAAGGCCTCGCAGCGCGAACGCTTTGGCGCTCGATACGCGAGTCCGCTCACCGGGTTGTAGGGGATGAGATTCACCGTCGCCTTCAAGTCAGCGACCAGCGCCACCAACTCTTCGAGATCTGAATCCCGGTCGTTCACCCCTTCCATCAGCGTCCACTCGAAGGTGAGCTGCCGTCCCACCTTGTATCCGTAATGGCGTACCGCTTGCATCAACCTTCTGAGGTTATAGCGGCGATTTAGGGGGACCAACTCGTCCCGCAATTGGTCGTTCGCTGCATGGAGCGATATGCTCAATCGCACTTGCCAATCCTCTTCGGCGAAGCGCTCGATGCCTTCCGCTTCCCCTGCGGTCGAAACCGTAATTTTGCGCGCGCCGATTCCGAGCCCTTCTTCTTCCATGAGGAGGCGGACACTTTTCACGGTGGCGTCGTAATTGAGCATGGGTTCGCCCATGCCCATGATCACGATATTCGGGGTTCTATCCTCCATCGCCTCGTCTCGGAGCAGATACAACGCCTGCTCGACGATCTCGCCGGGCGACAAATTGCGGCTGTAACCCGAAAGGCCCGTTGCGCAAAATGAACACTTCACCGGACACCCTACTTGCGTCGACAAGCAGAGCGTCGTGCGGTCCTTATCCCGCAGCAAGACCGATTCGACGCTCTCGCCGTCCGCCAACCGCAGCAATACTTTTTTCGTGCCCGAGCGCGGCGAGTTGGAGGCGTCGATGAAGGAGGTTTCGCTCAACCGAAAGCGCTTCTGCAACGACGCGCGAAGGTCTTTCGAAAGATTGGTCATCGCGCCAAAATCGAGCACGCCTTTTTGGTGTATCCACTTGAAAACCTGACGGCCCTGAAACGATTTAAGGCCCAACACTTCGCTGAGTTCCTGGGCGTTCAGCCCCGTAAGCGCTGGCCGCTCCGTTGTGGGTGTTTTCGCTTTCAACTCGTAAATCCTTTGCGTGTGTACGCGGTGCTTGGAAATCTTACAAGAGTCCGAGTTCTCTCGCGCGCGATTCGATATCGAAGATACTGTCATCGATGTCGGCATTGACCCGCGGTTTCCGTAATTCCAGAAGCATACGCGTTTCTTCGATGGGAAATACCGTCTTCAGCCTAGTCGGGAATCGGATCCCGTCTAGGAGAATGTACTCACCCATCGTCGTAACCGCGATGGTTTGGCCCAAGTCGTTCACGCGTTCGTTTCTCACGATGACCCATGCCGGATCTTCCGTCCCGTACAGCGTTACACTCAGCAGTCTGCGCGGCCGCGACCGGGGGCCGATCTCGATGCGAATCGCCTCCCCATCGCTTTCGCGTTCCACGAGGTGAACCTCGCGATTGGGAAGCGCCGACCAGTCCTCGGGTAGAAACATTTCGCGCACGATCTCCGAGGGCGAAACCGGGAAGGGAACGCTTTCGACCCGCGCGCCCTCAAACGAATAATAATTGTCCCGCTTTTTAAGCGGAAACTCCAGCAGAAACTGGTGTCCGACACTCCACAGCTTAAACACCGGCAGATTCGTCACGCGATGATGCCCACTTACGAACAAATCCGAGGGACGGCGAAACCGTATCCTTGCCGACCTAAACTTCTGGACTGCTTTCAAGTCGGGCGACTCCAAGGTGAAGGTCGCAGCCGCGCGAAAATTCCTGATGGCCTCGTCATTCGAGGCTAAGTCCGACAAGATATCTTCCGTGCGCACGGTGCTGTGCGCCGACCCAGCCCGTTGGAGCCGTTCCTGCGTACCCGCGCAGCCTGCCACTAGCGCCGCACCTAGGAGGAGGTAGGTCGTTGACGCGAAACGGGCTTTTTTTGCCCGACCAGACTTCCCTGGATAAGATCCCCCTTGTTCCCCCTTCAAAGGGGGACTCTCATCCCTCGAACATTGCCTAAAGTCCCCCTTTGAAGGGGGATCAAGGGGGATATTGCGGTTCCCATTTTGCCCGCATATTGCGACTTCGTTACAATTTCCCGCGAAGCGGTTTCTGACTCGCAACGACAGACCTGAATATGTACGATTTATCATGTGGTAACGTGAAGGACTCGTTTAGATGATGAGAATTGGGGGCCTGCGTCATAGAGAATCTACTGATTCCATCGCCAGCGTACCTAGCCGCCCAGGCTTTTCAACCGGGTTAAGGG
>JAPYPO010000757.1 GCA_029937645.1 Candidatus Hydrogenedentota bacterium | reverse complement strand
GTCGTGATGCGTCTACCCGACTAGCGGTCGGAGGAGTCTGTCACCCAGCAACACGTTTAGATTCGTGCCGCGCAGAGCAACGTAAGCTATCTCGGTATAAGGCAGGCCATACGATCGATTGCGAGGGACACGTGAAATCCGTTAGCACATCGGCAAACGCATCCTTTTTCCGTACGGCCATGCTTCTGTTATGCGCCTTCACAGGAGGCGCGGGCGTAATGATCTACGAATTCGTCGCCATACGTGTCATGCAACGGTTCTACGGCGGGACGCTCGACGTGTGGGCGGCCGAAATTTCTGTGTGCTTGGCGGGGCTGGCAATTGGATACTACGCGGGCGGGCGCTTGGCCGACCGTTTTCAATCTCCAGCGGTCATGTTTCTTGGTTTGCTGCTGGGCGGTGCGTTGGGTTTTTCCATCGAGCGTATTATCGTCGCCATCAGCCAGAACGTATTGCTGGAAACCGACTTCGCCATGCAGTGGCATCCGCTGATTGCAGCAATGGTCTCGACCTTCCTCCCGCTGGTCCTCCTCGGAACGATACTGCCTCAGGCCATTCGATTGAGCGCAAAAGAGATTGACCAGGTCGGCAAGTCGGCTGGGCGAATGAGTGCAGTTTCTACCGTAGGCAGCATCGCGGGCGTTCTTCTCACCGTCATGTATCTATTCGGAAAATTTGGGGTTCTATACACGCTCTACGCGACCTCCAGCGCCCTCATCCTCATCGGAATGCTGGGCATCCTCTCCGGGCGAAAGGCGGGGATCGGCGCGGTCCTCGTTTTATTTTTTGCCCTTCAGTTTCCGGTACACGCCCAGGTCCAGCGTCAGGTCCGGGCGCGAACGATCTATCAGACCTACAGCGCCTATCACCACATTATCGTCCGCGACATCGGGCCAACGCGTGCGCTGCTTTTTGATGAGGCGGTCGAGAGCATTATGAATCTGCGCGATCCCCAGCAAGGGGGCTTCGGCTACACCGCCTATTTTCATGTGGCCAAATTGTTCAATCCTCAAATGACCGAGACACTCTTCATAGGGCTCGGAGGCGGCACGGGCCCGAAGAGTTTCTTCCGGAACTATCCCGACATGCGCATCGTAGTGGCGGAAATCGATCCGGCCGTTCAGCGTGTAGCGCACCGCTTTTTCTCCGTGCCGAAAGACCCGCGGCTGCGCATTCAGATTGGGGACGGCCGCGTAATCCTACAGCGCTCCCGAAGGCTGTACGGAGCCATCATGATGGACGCCTACGCCTCGGGGCCTTATGGAGCCTATCTCCCCTTTCACCTTGTGACGCGAGAGTTCTTTGAATTGGCCCGGGAAAAGCTGGAGAACGGCGGGTGTCTGGTGTACAACACAATTGGTCAATACGGAAACGATCCAAACGACGTGTTGCCGCATGTGCTGGTCACGTTGGAGGCCGTGTTCGATGTCGTCTACGCCTTTCATGCAGTGGGCAGCATCAATACGGTATTCGTCGCACAAAAGATTGATGAGGATGAGCTGGATAGTGAAAGAAGCCTGCGGGGAAAAGTGTGGCCAGACGGACCCTTTTTCGACCACCCGTTAACGGCGAAAGAAATGGCCGATCTAGGCGAGGGTATGGATCCCGAATTCCTTGCCGGACTTCCTGGGTTCACACGGGCGCTCGGCCGCTTCTCACGAAT
>JAPYPO010000172.1 GCA_029937645.1 Candidatus Hydrogenedentota bacterium | reverse complement strand
GGAATACCGTTGGCCAAACATGTGTGTCTGCCATTGGCGGACCATGCCGTCGCCCAGATTGTTGAGCAGAAGCACCTTCACCGGAATATCGTAGTTCGTACACGTTTCCAGCTCGCCCAAGTTCATTCGGATGCTGCCGTCGCCATCCACATCCACGACGATCCGGTCCGGGCAAGCCAACTGGGCACCGATGGCCGCTGGCAGGCCAAAGCCCATCGTGCCCATGCTGCCCGAGGTCAGCCACGAACGCGGATGCTTGAAGTCGAAATATTGAGCGGCCCACATCTGATGTTGTCCGACGCCTGTCGCAATGATGGCCTCGCCCTTCGTGATTTCATTGAGCAGGACAATTACATGGTGTGGCTGAATCAAATCCCCGTCCCGCTTGTAGTTAAGGGGGTGATCTTTTTTCAACGCCTCCACGTGTTTGTGCCACGGAGTGAATTTCTTCTTGAACGACTTACCGTACTCGCACAGTTCCGCCATCGTAGTGCCTGCGTCGCCGTTGTGCGACCAGGTCACCGAAACGACCTTGCCAATTTCCGCAGCGTCGATGTCGATATGGGCTATGTTGACCGCGTTCGGTGCGAACTCCGACACCTTGCCCGCGACCCGGTCATCAAAGCGCGAACCGACGGCGATGAGAAAGTCGCAATCCTCCACCGTGTAATTCGCGTAGGGCGTGCCGTGCATGCCCAGCATGTGCATACAGTGCTTCGAGGTCGTATCCACGCAGCCGATCCCCATGAGCGTTGTCACGGAGGGGATCCGGAATTTCTGTGCGAACGCGCGCAGGGCCTCCGAGCCATTGCTGCTCACCACGCCCCCGCCTGCGTAGATAAGAGGGCGTTCGCTCTTCTCCAACATGCGGAAAAATTCTATCGCTTTACCCTTTGGCAAAGTCGTCGCGTCACGTTTCTTCTGCCGTTCGTCGAAGCCACGGAACTCGAGCAATCCCTCGCCTTGGAAAACCCCCTCCCAATTTTGAACGTCCTTCGGCAGATCGACGACCACCGGGCCGGGCCGACCGCTTCGGGCGATGTGAAACGCCGAGCGGATCGTCGCTTCCAATTCCTCTTCCTTTTGCACAAGAAACACATGCTTGGCGCACGCGCTCATGATGTTATAAATCGGGGCCTCTTGAAACGCGTCCGTGCCGATGGCCGCGCGAGGCACTTGCCCGCAAATCAGCACCATCGGGATCGAGTCGGCCATGCAATCGCGGATGGGGGTAACCGCATTGGTTGCGCCGGGCCCGGACGTAACCAGCGCCACGCCCACACGGCCCGATGCCCGGGAGTAGCCGGCCGCCATGAAGCCCGCGCCCTGCTCGTTCGCCGGGACAATGAGGCGGATTTGGTCCTTGGCTTTGCGTCCTTTGTTGTAATTAAAGACGGCGTCGTACGTCGGGAGAATGGCACCCCCGCTGTATCCGAATATCGTGTCCACGCCCTCATCCGCCAACACCTGGAGAACCATTTCCGCACCCTGCATAACGGAACCTGCAGATGTGTGTTTTTTCCGACCCTTGGCCTTAGCCATGAAACCTCCGTTGCCCTCGCGCTCCGTCGCCTATGCGCCGGGCCCGCTCTGGTTATATCTCTTCCTGTTCCAAATGTCTATGCGCATGGAGGCTCGCAACGCTGCAGAACCTCATGAGGCATCCGGGTAAAAAGAAAGCGCCGCGCAGGCGCGGCGCTTTCTCAAAGTATACGTCTTAGGTTGAAAGCGTAGCTACTCTTCCACCGCCGGGGCGTCGGCCTCAGGGGCCGTTTCCTCGGCGAGCGCTTCTTCGGCCTTTGGCGCTTCTTCAGTCGGTGCTTCTACTTCCGCAGGCGCCTCTTCGGCCTTTGGTGCTTCTTCGGTCGGAGCTTCTGCTTTCGCAGGCGCTTCCTCGGCCTTTGGCGTTTCCTCAGTCGGCGCTTCTACTGGTGCGGCCGCATCGTTCGCTGCCTGTGCCGCATTGACCGATGCCATCATCGCATTGGCCGCGTCCGCGAGGGTTCCGCCGGCCTGAAGGAGCGATTTCGGCACTGAATCGCCAACGGTCGCATCAACGCTTACCGAGTCGGCCGAGCCGCCACTTTGAGAATATTTTTCAATGTCCTCACGAAGTTCACCCTGCTGGAATGCGCGAACGCTCAGCCCGATTTTCCGCTCGACCGGGTCAATGCTGATTACCCGGGCGGTCAGCTTCTGGCCGATCTCCAACGCATCTTCCGGCTTCTGGACCCGCTCCTCGCCAATTTCGCTCACATGGATGAGGCCTTCGATACCGTTGTCCAGTCGGGCAAAGGCGCCGAATGACACGAGCTTGGCAACCTCGCACTCGACATCGGTATTGATGGGATACTGCTTGGCGATCTCTTCCCACGGGTCCTTCTCAAGCTGCTTGATCCCGACACTGATTTTTTCTTGGTTCGGGTCGATGCTGAGAATCTTCACTTCCACTTCCTGGCCTTTTTCAAGCGCCTCGGAAGGATGGCTGTATTTTTGAGTCCACGACAAGTCGCTCACATGAAGCAGCCCGTCGATGCCTTCTTCGATTTGAACGAAGGCGCCGTAGTCCGCAAGATTGCGCACCTCGCCCTTGACCACCGAGCCCACCGGATAGCGCTGCTCGATATCGTTCCAGGGGTTGGGCAACGTTTGCTTGATGCCGAGGGCGATCTTTTCCTCGTTGGGCGACACGCTCAGCACCATCACGTCAATTTCGGTGTCCAACGTGACGACTTCGCTGGGGTGGCGCACGCGGCGCGTCCAACTCATTTCGCTGACGTGAACCATGCCCTCGATGCCCTGCTCAAGCTGAACGAAGGCGCCGTAATCCGTCATGCTGACGACCTTGCCTTGAACAACACCGCCCACGGGATAGCGCTGTTCGGCACTCTTCCACGGGTTTTCAGATTTCTGTTTGAGGCCCAGGCTGATGCGCTCCGTCTTCGGGTCGAAGTTGAGCACCATCACGTCGATTTTATCGCCGACCGAAACGACATGGGACGGATGCTTCACGCGGCCCCATGACATATCCGTCACGTGTAGCAGGCCGTCGATTCCGCCCACATCCACGAAGGCGCCGAAGTCGGTGATATTCTTGACCTCGCCGGGAAGCAACTTGCCCACTTCAATAGTCGCGAGCAACTCGTTCTTCTCGCCAGCCCGCTGCTCTTCGAGCAACTTGCGGCGGCTCACCACGACATTGCGGCGACGCTTGGTCAGCTTGATGATCTTCATTTCCATCGTCTCGCCGAGGTAGCGCTCCAAGTCGCCCGTGGGGCGCCACGTGAGCTGGCTCGCCGGCATAAACGCGTCGATACCAATATCGACCTTCAATCCGCCCTTCACGCGGCGGATAATTTTTCCTTTGATAACGCCATCGTCTTCGTAAATCTCTTGGATCTTGGCCCAGTTCTTGATCCGGTCTGCCTTGATTTTCGAGAGGACTGGCATTCCTTCATCGTCCTCGGGGGCCTCGATATAGACGTCGAACTCGTCGCCCACGGCCAATTCATCAGGAGAGGGGAATTCGCCGGTCGCGATGGTGCCCTCGCTCTTGTAGCCGATATCCACAAGAACGCGGTCAGGGGTGACCTCCACAACAGTGCCGCGCACGACCTCGCCTTCGCGAAAGTCCTTCATTGTTGTGGAGTAGAGAGCGTCCATTTCTTCCGAAGTAAGCTCTTCTTCCTTACCCAGGTCGAAGGCCCTATCCAGAATGGAAGACGCCGGTTGTGAGGCGGATTGGTCGCCCGCCTCGATGGTTGGAGTTGTCAAATCATCAGACATAGTTGGTGGTATTCCTCCTTTAAGGAACAAAATTTACCACATACAAAACGTGGCAGCTGGATAGTATATCAACCAAGCAGAGAAAACCGCAAACTTGGCGCCTGAACGGCATGTGGTACGGTACATCATGCCTAAAATCCCGTTTTATCGGCCACAGAGATGCTTTTTTGTTGAGGGTAGTCTATGCCAATTGATGGGGGGTAGTTGGGAGCGCTGTCTCTGGCTGCGGCTAAATCAACCGTATTGAACCCACCGTAAACGATGGGTACCATGGCGGCTGGATGCAGCAATCCGCGAATAATCGCACGCACCGGAGCAAGGTTTCGATGTTCTCCTTTCAGATAAATACCATACGCGCGATAGTCTGGCTGGGTGTGGTCGCCGGGCTATTCCTGGACGCGCCGGCCCACGCGCTCATCGCGGGCGCGGCCAAGGTCGAGATTACGCCTTCGTCCGGCGTGCCGCTTAACGGCTACGGCAATCGCCAAGGACGGGGCGCTGTCGAAACCCACGATCCGTTGTGGGCCCGTGCGTTATACCTGGAAGACGCCGATACGCGGGTATTCCTGGTGACGGCGGATCTGTGTGTCATCAATCGCGAGTTGCGCGAGCGTGTCCTCGCGTTGGCGCCGGCCCTCGTTCCTCCCGAAAATATCATCCTCACCGCCACGCACACGCACAACGGACACGGAGGCATGATGAAGCCGCTGGTGGCGCGCGCAATTTCCGGCCGCTTCATGCCCGATGTGCTGAAGGAAACCGCGGAGCGCTTCGCCGATGTAATGCAAGAGGCCTACAACGCGAAGGAGCGCGCTACCGTGGCCTTCGGAACGGCGAATCAACAGGTTTTATCCGTGAATCGCCGCGATCCCGGCGGACTCTTCGATTCGCAAATCGGCGTGATTCGCGTGGACGATTCGGACGGCAATCCCATCGCGATTCTCTCCAATTTCGCCGCGCATCCGACCACCATTGGCGAGGAATATTCCTTGGCCTTCTCCGCCGACTATCCGGGGTACTACTACGAAGCGTTGGAGGCGCTGACCGCGCCCGGCTGCGTCGCCATGTTCCTGAACGGGGCGGAAGGCAACCAGGCCTGCGGCAATCCAGAAGACAACGCGGGCTGGGATCGTACCGAATCCATCGGACGCCTGCTCGCTATCCGCACGAAGGAAGTCTCCAATCGTTTGGTGGGCGAAAGCCTCTCCATTTACGTGGCCTCGTCCACCCCGCAGTTGCCCGCAACGCTGGCCAACAGTTTCCTGCCCGGCGAGACCTTTCTTCAAACCCTTGAGATTGGGGATCTACTTCTCACATTCTTCCCCGGCGAGCCGGTGGTCGAGATTGGGATCGAGATGCGGCGGCAGGCGTTGGCGCGCGGGTACGCGGCGCAGTTCACCGTCGGCCTTGCCAACGATCACCTCGGCTACTTCGTGACCCGCGATCTCTACGGCAGCGGCTCCTACGAATCGAACATGAGCTTTTATGGGCCCACCATGGAAGACTGGTTCTACCGCGAATTCACCGCGTTGCAAACCCGAGCGCCCGCGCCTCCGGAAACAGCGGCAGCGATTCCCGCAGAGACCCAACCCTTCGCGGGCGGGACGCGGGTTGATCTATCCGGTTCGTTCGAGGAGATGGGGCGCCGTCGCGCGCTCGCCTTCGAAGACCAAATCCGAACGGCCTACGAGGAACGCGTCTTCCTACCCGTCGACGACGGGGCGCTCACGCCCGATTCCGGGCTGTTCTCATTGGCCCCGTCCTTCATCGACAAAACGCCGCTTGCGCTGCCGAGCCTTGGCATCTCCACGCGCCCACTCCTCGCCGGACTGGGGCCTTCTCTGATCGGGGAAATTGCCGGGATGGCCCATGCGCTAAACATGCCCTTCGACGCGCTATGGATGTTGCAGAACGCGCCCACCTATCTCGTGCCCGATTATAGAGATGCCCTGTTCGCCGCGCCCTTCTGCACCATGGTCGCCGCCACAGGCGACCGGGCGGGAGCCGACGACTTGCTCGTTGCGCAAAATTTTGATTGGCCGTTGGAGGAAGAGCCCGTGGTGTTCGTCGTTCGGCCGCCCGAGGGCCGCAGCTATATTCATGTGGGCTTCCCCTGGAACGCGGGCGTATTTACCGGTATGAATGATGCGGGAATCGTCCTGTGCGTCGAAAGTTCAGGCGGCGAACCCCGCTCAGACCGGAGCGTCCCACCCATCGAATTTGTCCTGCGCGAAGCACTCCTAACCGCCGGAACCTTCGAGGAGGCGGTCCAAGCTATTCGTAAGCATAAGAGCCTGAGTGGGTATCATGTACTCGTTGCCGACCCCAAGGGCGCGCGCGCAGCCGTTCTGGAATTGGGTGGGGAGATTCGCATTCGTGAGCCAAAGGAAGGGCTCCTATTTGGTTCGCTTCCAGACACGCCGGGGCTCGACAGTTCGATCGCCACCCGGTACAGGCGCGCCCGCGATCTGTCCCTGGATGAACGCATCCTTGCCGTGTCGGAATTGCAGAGCCTGCTCGGCGACCGCGAGCCGGGCCAATCCGCGCAAAGCCGTATATTCAACGAATCGACCCGCAACGCCGTGGTCTTCGAACCAGGCGCGCGTCGTATGCATATCGCCTTCCCCAAGCCTGATGGGGGCCTCGGGGCATTCGAAACGATTTCGTTACGCGGCGCGGCGCGATGACAGACGCCCTTCGTTCATACACGCGACCAGGCCAACGGCTCTCACAGCCAACACAACGCCGCTCGAAGGGTCCTCTGCTTATCCCACTCGCGACGATTTTCCTCGTGGGGCTCTTCTACGGACTATGGGCCGTGCGGGATTCCCGCCCGATGGAACAGTTTATACCGACGGACCAGCGGCTGGAATTATTCATCACCGATCTGTTGGACAAGCGGGAGGACGCCGCACGCTCCGGTGTCTGGAGTCTGCTACCCGAAGGCCATCCGTTGACCGGCGCTCCCGACAGCTTGCGGGGTAACCTCGGCTTGCCGGAATGGGTCCTGCGCAATGTCGTGGGCGCGCAAGTCCACATTTCCTCATCCGATCCTACTGACTTCTCCAAAGCGGTCGCGGTCACCCGTATGTCGACGATGGGCACCCTTGCCGAACGCTTCAACCGCTTCCTGCCGGGCACCCAGACCGAAGAGGCCAGTGGCCTCAACATCCGGAGACTGGGGGAAGACGGCCCCTACTATGCCGCACGAGGCCGAATCCTCATCGCGAGCGCGAACCGGCGCTCACTCATTCACGCGTTAACGCTCAGCGCGGACGAACATCAGACGCGCGAGGCTGTGCAGACCCCATTCAGCGAAACGGGCCCGGAGGATGTACGCGGCACGATTGAACTGATACCAACAGATGCGGGCGGCGAAATCTTGGCGTCCGTGGGATTCGCGGCGCGTCTCGGCGCAAAAGAGAGCGAGCTGCGCTTTCAGGCCGTCCTTCGTCCAGCGTGGGAGGCCCGCCTCGCGAAACTAACCGAACAAGCGCGACCCGTCCCTCTGCCCGAACCGCTGGATTCGCCCCTCATGGCGTCCATAAACCTGGGCCTGAGCCTTCAGGAACTATGGCCTGCCCTGGGCGAAGCCTTTGGCTACGAATTCTTTTCGGCGGAACGTTGGCAGGCCTGGTCCGAAGCCAAGGCGGCCTCGACCCCCAATGCACTGACCGCTATGCTCGGCCCGTCGGGCCCCGGATTTCGTCTCAGTTGGACGGGGATTGATGTGAACGACGTCTTGCCGTTTCCCGAGTTCGCGCTTACGGCGGATTCCACATTGGAATCGTTCGAGACAGCCGCAGCGGCCTTGCCCGAACGTGCATCGGGGCCCGCGCTGTCGGAGCCACGCGCCTACTACGATTCCACCACCCAGCGAGCCTTCCTCCCAGCGTTGAGCGGTCCCTCCGTCGAGTCGACCGTGAGTTGGTATGGCGACGGATTGCTGGCCTGTTCCCGAAGAGAGTACGCCGAGTCGCTCTGGCAACAGGTGCCGTCACCGCGCACACTTCCCGAGCCAGGGAATATTTATGTGTCGATTCGGCCCAGTCTGTGTCTCGAACCAATCGTCGAAGCCGGTCGATTACTGGTCGAAAACGATCTGCTGCGCGGGTATACCCTGGAGTCCTTCGAGGAATCCGTCCAAGAATGGACGAATGAAGCCGCGCCCCTCCAGGAACTGTCGGCCTTACTCGCCATATCCGACGGGCTCTACCAAGGGTCAATTCGCGTGACCATGAGCGGGGCGAACTGAATTAGCGCCAAAGAGGTCCGGCCCTCCTAGGAAACTCTCGTGATCTCATGGCTACTTTTCAGTCAAGTGCATAAATGTGGGACCGCCGCCCTCGGCGGTCTTTCGCAGCCGGAAAGTCATTGCATGTCGCATGACCGCCGAGGGCGGCGGTCCCACATTCAGGTGCTTTCGTTTAATCTGAGTTTCTCCCACAATTTGCCCACGGCACGGGGGTGTCGAGCTGTTAAGGACAGAATCTTTTGGGTACCACCTTCAAACTTGTTTGGAGGTGATGTGATTTCCCGTTACCCGCACCTCCAACCGAGATTACCCATATGGACCCGTCGGCGACCGGAGCCAATGAGATTGAA
>JAPYPO010000171.1 GCA_029937645.1 Candidatus Hydrogenedentota bacterium | reverse complement strand
TAATCGATGCCGGCGGATCTCAAGATGACTCTTCCAAATGGGAAATCCGGGTATAGACCAAGCCAGTAAAATTCCAAGAAGAAGCGTGGAAAGAAGAAGGAATCCGAGCCACACCTCATTACGACGTAGCCACGCTAACCATGTGTCCATTCGGCTCTTTGTATCCATGGCCATCACGCTCCATTAGCGCCAAGCGATTTTGCCTAAACTGGCGCAAGTCGAATCTTGATTTATCTTCCTCGGGCTCTTTCTGTTGCTTTTTTGTACTCATACTCTGCGCGGGAAAGTATAAACCAGATGCCACGCAACTATTTCCTAGATACACACAATGCGCCGCAATTAACTTGGCGAAAGTATAGGGCCTATAGCGAGTTGCCTCTGTATCACGATCCGCGCCGAATGCCCCAGGACGGCCCCTCGGTGCGGAATTTTGCAAGGCCGGGGACTATTCTGATGGCGCCCGTTTCGAGTGTGGCGGTGTAGAGTTGCCAGTTCCCGTTGCGGCTGGACGCGAAGACGAGGTGGCGGGAATCGGGGGACCAACTGGGCGACTCGTTGCTGCCCCCCGAAGTGGTGATGCGGCGCGCATTCGATCCGGTGGCGTCCATCACCCAAATTTCTAATCCAGCCCCCGATTGTTCGGCGACATAGGCGATGGATTTTCCGTCCGGCGACCAAGCGGGGTCGTAGGCGCTGCCGCCTTGGAAGGAGAGCCGTTGTATGTTTCCACCGTTGATATCCATGGCAAAAATATTGGGCCGGCCGACGCGATCGCTGACGAAGGCTATGCGGCGTCCGTCGGGCGCGAAGGTGGGAGAGGTATCGCTGGCTCGGTCATTCGTTATCCGGCGCTCATTCGATCCGTCCATATTCTTGGTATAGATTTCCGTGTTTCCGTCCCGGCTGAGGCACAGGGCCAGCGTCCGTCCGTCCGGCGCCCAGGCCGGCGCATGGTTCAGTCCGATCCGCTTCGAAAATGGGGTGAGCCGTCCGGCGCCTCGATCAAGAATATAGAGAAACGGATAGCGATCCTTGAAAGACATATAGGCAATCCGATTGCTGTCGGGCGAAAGTTGGGGGGTAACGGAAATGGAATTGTGCCTTGTGATTTGTGTGAGGTTTTCGCCATCGTAATCCGCCACATAGATCTCTTTGCTTCCCGGCCGCCCCGCGCTAAACACGATTTCCGACCTGCCGATTCCACGCACACCCGTGAGGTAGCGGATCACTTCGTCCGCGAAACTATGGCCGAGCTGGCGCCATGCCTTCGGTTTTGCTTTGTATACGTTGCCCAGTGTCTGGTTCGCGACCAGCACATCGAACAAGCGGCATTCCGCATAGAGCTCCCCATCCTTCTCGTAGACATAGGCGTGAATTAAGAACTCCGCGGGCGTGCCGCGCCAGTCGTTGAAGTTAATGGCGCGCGCGTCGGTTGTGAAGCCCCGAAAACGCGATGGGTATTCGGGCGTCGCCACAATCTTTATGAGGCCCGAAAAATCCAAATCGCGTTCGATAACCTTGGACAATTCACGCGCGTATTGCGTGGTCGAGGCATCGGACGCGAATGCCGGCGCGGCGATCACGATGCGGGTATCCGCCTGCCGTGTGACCCCGACTTTTATGGGGGCTTGTTGGGCTTGCGCCACACCCCACGTCATGCCAATGGCCAACAAGACTGCCGAGACCTGCGAACACTTCAGCGCGTTTCCCAATTCGGACACGGAATTCTCCTTCGTGTTTTCGTTCATCACTCAAGATTAAATACGTAGAGGACTTCCTGCCGGTCCCCATCAAAATTCTTTGGCAAAGGCGGAAAGGGCGCCGCAGCCAGCACGGCGCGAATCCCCGACTCGCCGAGCGCGGGACCCGATGCGGCTTCGGAAACTGTTGGTCCCGCAACGATCCGGCCGTCCCGGTTTACCCAGAATGAAATCACCGCCTTGGCGTTTCCCTCTTCTAAATGCACACCGCCTGGGACCGCCCAAAATTTTGCTACCTTCCGCTGCACCAGTCGGCCCCAGGTATTCAACACCGAAGGCAACTCGTCCGACTGAACACCGGCCTTTGGAGGCGTGGGCGTCTTCTTCGGAGGCGGTTCCTTTTTGGGTGCTGGTTTTGGCTTGGGTTTGGGCTTGGGTTTGGGTTTCGGCTTGGGTTTCGGCTCCTCCTTCTTCTTCGGAGGGTCGGGTTTCTTTTCGACTTTCGGTTTCTCCGGTTTCTTCTTTGGAGGATCGGGCTTGGGCTCTGGTGGTGGAGGTGGCGGTTTCGGAGGCTCCGGCTCCGGTTCTAGTATAGGGGGCTCGGGTATTTCCGGCGCAATCATTTCGGTTTCGGGAAGTGCAGAGTACTGCACCGAATATGTCACGGGAATGGGCGGGAGAATTTTGTCCTGGTGACGGTGCAGCAGAGCCCCGAACGCAACCGCGTGCGCGATAACGGAGACGCCGACCGCGATCCGTAGGGGACGGCGCTTCCATAGGGAGCGCCAATAGTAATCGTAATTATGTTCCATAACCAGTGAAAAAGGCCCTGGGACCCCGAAATAAAAAGATTAGCCCGGTAGGTTTCAAACTTGTCGAATTTCCACATATGGTATCACAGTACACAGCAAATCTACCATGGGTAGTGGTTTTTTCGAGGAGCACTGTCCATGAAATCCGCAATTCGCCTGAAAAGTTCCAGATCGTGTGATTTTGAGGGAATGGCCTAGTGGTGTGATTCAAAATGCTTATACAAATTGTTCATGCAAAATCCCACTGCAAGAGTGTCACGCAAAGACGCAAGGGCGCAAAGAACTCCGGTCGACGGTATGTCCACCCTCCAAGTCAAAGCCTCTTTGCGACTTTGCGTGACACTCATTGGTTGCGGCTACGCCAGCGCTACACTCGCAAACGATACGATTCCCCCAGCCGGATCGTGCGCGTAGTCATAGTGGATTGGCTCGGCGTGCGTGGCGCTCCCTTGCAGCGATTTCAGCGCGGAATAGATGCAGTTTAACCCGCACACTTTCCGCTGATTCGCGTCTTTCATCACGGAACTGTAGAAGTCACCGGCGGACAACCGGCGAACGTGTTCCAGATCCTCATGATCCCGGTCCCGCACCATGCCTACAACCTCATCGTCGATATCGTAATCGTCGCCAAAGCGCCGCCCGACATGAGCCAAGTCGGCCGCGGCGATCACCGAGACCTTCTTCCCGCTATCGCTCACACAATCGCGGCAGGCGGCGAGGAAGGTCTGTACGGACGCCAGCGACTCGGGGTTGTCGAAGAAGGGATCATCCGAAAACATGGAGCACAGCACCGGAACGATTTTCACGCTGGACCCGTATAGATACGCGAGCATCACCGCCTGAAACTCGATGGAATGTTCTGTGCGATGAACCAGTTCGTATTCGTAGGGATCCCATCCGCAGGCCGCCTCAAGGCGCGCGACGAAATCAAGATCCGTTTCAACGGTTCCCAGTGGGGTATCGAAGTGCTTTCGGGTGAGGATAAATGGCACCCGCTCCGCCTGATGGGCCACGCCGAAAATGAACACGGTATCGGGTCGGCCGCTCGTATACAGTTTCCGGTAGCCGTGGGCATACGAGTGTCCGCCCCGGTGCATATCGATGTGGGGGACGATCAACCCTTTGAGCGGCGCCCCCGTTCCCGGTGTCGAAGGCAGGGCTTCTCCGGGCCCCCCTTCCCTGAAAAACTGCTCACCCAAAAATTCGCGGAGCGCCTGTGGTTCACTTGGGTACGAGTTCCCCGCCAAGTACGCCGGACGCGTCTCAAGGGCCGCGAAGGCTTTCTTCACGCCGTCCGCCAAGCCGAAGAACGTATCCGACAGCAGAAAGCCCTTTTCATCGAGAAGCTGAGACACCGCCACAATGTCTTCCTCCCGGCCTTTGAAGCCGTCGATGGCCGACTGGCACGCTTTCATGACTTGCGAAGCCTTGCGCGCCCCGTCAAATTGCGATGCGATGAAATAGGCGATTGGCGTGATAAGGATTTGATCTTCCACGACGCCCGTGGGGTCACTCAGGCAAATATAGGTCTGGCCTTCATGATCCATCGGAAACGCGTTGAGGGGCCGGAGCGGGGGAAAATCCATGGGATGGGACTCCTTCAAATCCAGGGGAAGGCCCGGCGAGCCGTCCGAGCTATAGACGCCACTATAATTCCACCACCTCGTGGATTCAACGCTGAATAAATCGTGTCGGTATGCGTCTGTTTAGGCAAGAAATGTTTAGGCAAGAAATGCCGACCGGTCGGAAATGGTATGGTACACTCTAAGTACTACGCTCCATGGCGCTCAAGGAGAATTCGATGCGAAAAACAATGCGCGCTATCACGTTTACAGCCATAGTATCCATGGGCTTGCTCGGTTGCAGCACGACACCCACCCAAGACGGCGCCGTCCTGGGTAGCGTGTTCGGGGCGGGCTTGGGCGCTATTCTTGGCCATCAATCGGGGCATCAAGGCGAAGGCGCGCTGATTGGCGCTGGGGCCGGCGCACTGATCGGAGCCATCATCGGCGATTCGACCGAGCCACGCTACAACGCCGGTTCCCGCCCCCTTCCCCCTCCGACGAGAACCTCGACCGGCCACTACGAAACCCGTGTGGTCACCACGCAGTCGGGTAGCAAATACGAAGAGCGAGTGTGGATAGAAGACCGGTAATGGCATGGGCCTGGCGTAGCCGTCCGCCGATAATAACGCGGTCACTCCATGCCTGATTCTGGCTACAAGCTCACCCAGCGGACGTGGCGAATCGTTGGAATGGCATCGCTCGTGCTGGCGGGCGTTATGTCCATTCACGCGGTTCAATCGGGCTTCTTGGGGCAAACAATCCGCCACGTTGTCTATCTCATGGATAGCGACGCGGTCCGCGCCCCCTCCTCCTCCGGCCTCGCCCACTTCATTTACTGGTCCATTTTCCTTCTCTTGATCCTGACGACGTTGTACATGGCGGTCATTGACCTGCGCTATATCCGCCTCCAGTACATTGCAGGGAAACGGGATGCCTTCGGGCGCACACTCGGCGACAAGGAATTTCGCAAGTCCATCGTTCCAAAAGAGGAGGATGGGTAGCGCGGACTTCGGGGGAGTCGGATGGTATCCGAATGCCATGCCCGCGGTATTCGCGGAGGGTGGCCCCAAACCCTCCGCCCATGAGACCCGCTCTCTTCTTCTGTGATCCCCGGTTCAATTGTTGCTATGATGAAGCACGTTGTCAGCGACGAATCGGCGTTGCTGAAAAAAAGACCCCACTAACCGAGGTAGATTCGTGACTACGAGACGCTTGCTCACTTTTGCTCTTCTTTTTCTGATAGGCCTGTACACCGGCGGATGCAAGCAAGGCCGCAAACCTCCGCCCATCTCCCCGGAAACTCAAGATAGAGATTTCGCCAAACTGGTAGACGATGACCAGGACATCGGCGACATCGAATCTTTGCTACGGTACCAGATTCAGTTGAGCCCCGAATCCGCAGCCGACAACATAATCTACGATGAGAAAAAGAACAAAAAGGATTCTATCACCGGCGCAACGATGCATATCGGCGCGCCTCAGCCCGAAGAACTGTGGCTGGATGCGACCGTGCGCTCCGTAGATGCCTTTCGCGGCCATACGGTTTTGATCAAGCCGCGGATATTCTTGAGCGGAAAAGGCAGAGACCGCAAGATGATCGAGATCGACGATATCGTCATGGGTGACACGGTGGATCGAGAAGTAAAAACCCAGAAGATTGACTTGCTGAAACATCTCGGTGAGATTCCCGAGTATGTCTTGATCACGGGCAAGATAGACATTTATTTTTTCAAGAATACCCCGAAGGCCGATGCCGACCTGGAAAATTTAGATTCGTTTCCCTCGGATATGCACACGCAGCGCGCTGGAAATAGTGTTGAGGTGCACTTCAACTTGTAGGCCGCCCTCCCCATTCGGCCAAGGGAGCAGCGTCGTTCGTATCACCCTGTTTGGGGCCCATCCCGGCGAGTGTGAGATTCGCAAATGCGGATCGCAACCAACGGGTGCGTCAATAAATAGACTATCGGCCGCGCGGATTATTGTGGAGGTCAACCTATGCGAACGCCCTTACCCATCGCTCTTCTTCTCTGTGCCGTTCACATGGGATCGGTGCAAGACGGATCGGCGCAAGAGTTTGCCGCGACCGTCGAAAGCAAAGGCAAAGGCACCGTCGCCGCCCAACCTGAGCGGGTTGAGTTCGTTTTAAAGTTTCGCGTGACGGGCGAGACCTTCGAGAAGGCCGTGATAAAGGCCGAACCGCTTGAAAAGAAATTGAGGGAGGCGCTGAATGACTTCGAACCAGCCGCGCTGGATATAGCGCTTGGCGCGATTCAAGTTCGCAGTCTGAGCCCGCCGCAGGTTTATCAGGACGCCGTTGTTCGTTTTCCCATCCAGCGCCGGGCCAGCGGCAAAGACCGCGCCACGGCCTTCGCCAAGCTGTGTGATCGAATCAATACGATCGCTTCTGAATTAAACGCCGGCGTCCGGGGGCCCATCCTTGGCGTGGACAATCCCGAGAGTTTCGAGCAGGAGACCGTGCAACGGGCCACTGAAAACGCGCTCTACCGCGCCGACGCCATCGCGGCAATCATGAAATCGCAGATCTTCGCTGTACAATCCGTGACGATTTCAGATGTTCGATGGATCCGCTCTACCGAAGACCCCGAAACGGCCCCCAATTTGGATCGTCTCGTCTGTGACGCGCGTGTAGACGTCGTCTACTCCCTCGCCCCGCGTTAAAGCATTGTAAGAAATTCTGTAACCATTTCTTGCTGCTACGCCCTTAGCGACTGCACCGCGTCCGAATTCAGCTTCCCGAGCACGGCGAGAAGCAACTGAAGTGTGTGGGCGTAGTCTTCGATATTCATGATCGAGACGTGGCTGTGGATGTACCGGACGGGAACCCCGAGGACGATAGTGGGAATGCCCGCGGCGGCGGTGTGGATTGCCGCTGCATCGGTGCCGCCGGACTGGCGGACGGCGACTTGGTGCGGGATGCCGCTGTCCTCGGCGATCGTTCGGACAAACGACGCAAGGCCGGGATGGGCGATCATCGTGGGGTCGTATAGCCGGATTTGAGGGCCGCAACCCAAGGCACCCTGGTACGCCGACGCGTCAAAACCGGGGATATCGTCGGCGGGCGGACCTTCGAGGACGATGGCGATGTCGGGGCGGACGTTTTCCGCGAGGGTCTTCGCTCCGCGTGTTCCCACTTCTTCCTGAACGCACGCGGCCCCGATGACGGTGCAAGGCGCATCGGCGAGCGTACCCATGGCTTCGATTACGAGCGCGACGCCCACCCGGTTATCGAAAGCCTTCGCGGAATAGAGGCCGGGTTTTTCCAGAGGAAGCCAATGCGTCGCAGGCGTCACGGGGCAGCCTGGCGCAATGCCAAACTCCGATTCGGCTTGTTCCCTTGACTCCGCGCCCACATCGATATAGAGATCGCCGATGGCAAGCACCTTATCGCGTCTTCCTTCGGCCAAGAGATGAGGCGGCGTCGCACCGATAACGCCCGGGATCTTTTTGCCCCCCTCCACCGCAATCGAGACGCGTTGCGCCAGAAGGGTGTGCGGCCACCACCCGCCTAATGGTAAGAATTTTACGAAGCCCCCAGGGGTCACCCGCTGGACGACAAAGCCTACCTCGTCCATGTGTGACTCAATTAGAACTCGGGGAGCGTCCGCGCCCGCGTCGAGCGTACAGGTAACGTTTCCCATCCCGTCGGTTTCTATTGGGCCGATACCGTTGAGCCGACGACGAAACGCGTCCCGAACTTCCTGTTCATGGCCGGGAACCGCGTCGGCCTGAGTTAATTCTTGAAGGAGCGCTACAGATGTTTCGTGCATGTTGTGAGGCCTTTCGTTTGGACGGGAGATCGCACCATCGTCTAGACAATCTCGTTGGCAACCATCTGATCGAAGGTCTGCCGGGAACGGATGATTTCAATCTTGCCGTTCTTGCGCAGGAACACCTCGGGGGCCTCGGGAAAACTGTTGTAGTTTTTCGCAGCTAACGAGGAACAATACGCGCCTGCGCCCTCGATAACGAGCGCGTCGCCCGGTTGCGGTTCCGTGAGCCTTCGCGGGTGAAGGCCCTCAGGATTGCCGGGTTCCGGCGTTAGAATATCGCCGCTTTCGCAGCAGTGCCCCGCGATGATGAAGTCGTCCTTCGTCCGGCTATCGCCCTTTTTAGACGGGACAACCCGTGTAGGATGTTGCGCCCCGTATAGGCTTGGACGGAGCACCTCGGTCATGCCGGAGTCAATCTTGATGAAGCGGTACCCGTCGCTACCCGAGTCCATAACGTCGATTACCGTGGCGACGATCGCGCCCGCGTTCGCCACGAGAAAAGTCCCAGGCTCGAGTTCGATATGCAATTCGCGGC
>JAPYPO010000756.1 GCA_029937645.1 Candidatus Hydrogenedentota bacterium | reverse complement strand
GGGTCCCATGGAACCCATGATCACCTATCGTGTCTTCGTAGAAGATTTTCTTTATGAAACCAGTAACCTCGGTGACCTCGATCAGTTGCCTGCCGTGAGTGGGGACATGCATGTCGTGTACCCAGCCGCCGTGGAAGTTGGTGCGGCGATAGCGCTAAACATCTGGGAGGCTCCAGTCCCTAGTACGGTTATCCCAGACCATGGCTCGCTTATGGCGATGCTGGAAGGAACGGGATACTCGCTCGACAGTTTCCCCTTCGGCGATAATCCGGATGTTGTTGCGTTCCTTTTTGAGGACGGTGGAGGCCTCGCGATGATATTGGCCCGCGATTTTGGTCCTTTGTATTATGTTGAAACAATAACGAGCGCGACAGTTTCCGGCGAAGGCGAGGGTGAAGGCGAAGGAGAAGGCGAGGGAGAAGGTGAAGGTGAGGGCGAAGGAGAGGGAGAAGGAGAAGGCGAAGGAGAAGGTGAAGGTGAGGGCGAAGGAGAGGGAGAGGGAGAGGGTGAGGGTGAATTGCCCTTGGATTTATGCTTAGACTTTCAAGCTATCGTGAGCGAATTCGCTGACTTTCGCTTAAATTTTGGAATAGTCTCTGATGACTTTGATGTGGATTTACTTCCCGACGGTTTTGCTTTGGCGCTCGCTGAGTTTGCGGCGTGCCGGGAAGTTCCAGATGCGCTTACGGACGCGTTGCTCGCGGCGTACGAGTTGAACCTTGGTGAACTTCGAGTTGAGGCGGGTTACCCAGAAATTTCGGCGTACGAAAACGCGCTGGCGGTTCTCATGGCTATCGGATTTGATACGCAATCCGCCATCCTTGACGTGCTCGACGATTCCGATCTCGATTTAGAGGGTATCTACGAGAAGGTTACTTGTGTCGATGCGGTCAATTGCCTTCCGATGCTCGAAGCCGTTACGAAAGCGTCGCGGGTGTACCTCGTGGAAACTGATCCGAAGCAGCAGGAAGACGAAATGCTATCGGGCAGCGGAAATTTTGATTTCGATACGACAACGAACGCGGTAGAGTACGCGAATGTGAATACCTCCGGCGGCGATATCGATGATTTCCTCGCAGCGGTGACTGATTCTGAATCGGACGGGACCACGCAAGACCCCGGTTGTGGCGCAGGCGCTTCGAGCGCTGGGCCGATAAACTTAGCGACCGACGCGCTCCTGCTGTTTGTCATGATAGCGGCGTTGTGTGCTGTGCGCCGGGGTGGGCGGCAGCTTCGGATGTGATATCCGTCCATCCGGCTGCGGCATAGGCGCAACCAAATCAGTTAAACCGATATCGAGTGGTTGTCTTATTCCCGGTTGTTGCGAATACGAACGAACCCGCTTCGCGGGAATTTGGGATAAGGAAATCGTCAAACGCGGACAAAATGGGAACCGCAACATCCCCCTTCAAAGCGGGATTTTGGTTAAGCGCAAGGCAAAGGCTTTTAGCACGCCCATCGTTCCCAGACTACGACCAGCTCCCTCATCGAACTTGGCAAAGTAGTTTCGATCAAACCCCGTAGCCGAATTGTTGCAACGGTCGCCGTGAATATGGATGATTGCGGCCCTTTGTAATACCGCTCTTGACAAGGACTGCGATCTCTACTATGGAAACCTGGCTGCATCGCAAAATGGAATACGAAGGCCGCATCGTCAGCGTCGAGAAT
>JAPYPO010000170.1 GCA_029937645.1 Candidatus Hydrogenedentota bacterium | reverse complement strand
GTTATCGGGATCCGCTCCAATGTCCGTAAAGATAACATTGACTTCGCGGATTCCCGCTCCGCCGCCGCCGGGCCCGGCGGCGTGCAGGTTGATGCCAATCACCGAAGTCCATGTTTCCAGGGCGAACAGTTGCCGGATATCCATCCACTCACCCGTGACCATATCGAAGGCCTGGCTTGCCCCGTCAAAGCGTGGTCGAATGTGCTCCGCAGCGGGCGTGTAGAGCTTGTTGGGCCACGTCCACTTGTTGGTATCCCCAGGACCGTTTGGAGCCGTCGAGAACAGCGTGCCTGTGCCGTCGTACACGGAAAAACTTGAGTACATTCGGATGCAATCGCCTGCCTGCGGGTAGGGGTCAGGCGGGTCGCCGTCGAGCAGCTCCCCGTCATTGTCTCTTGGAACGGGGGTATCGCCCGTAAACGGGTCAAAAAGATTCGGATCGACCATGGTCCGATCCGTAAGCTGCACCGAATAGGACAGGCTCGTCGTGTTTGACCAAAGCGGGGAGGTGCGAAACGCAACGAAATAACCATTTCCGCCGTCATCCGCAGAGGCAGTGCGCGGCCAGATGGCCTGGGTCTCTTCGTCCGCGAGCCGGTAGCCCAAATTATAGAAATCGAGGTCGTAGGTTAGGTCGTCGGTCGGTTCCTGATATGGGAAACCGTCGTTGGCCCATGTAAGTACAACGACGTCGAAGTTAGCGGCAGTGGGATCCAAATTCAATACGCCATCCGGGCCGTCCGCGCCATTATCCTTGACGAGCGAATATTCAAGAATGTCGCCCACAGCGGGGGCGACTAAAGCGTCAAAGGGCGGTTGGCCTTCGAAGCACCCCGGGTTGATGCTATAGCGGACTTGCCCCAAAACACGCTCAGCGAAGGCACCCGTATCCTGATCCTCATCGGCCGACATCGTGAATTGGAACAACGGCATCCAATCGTGCAGCGGCAGGAGCGAGCCGTCGTTTATCATGGCTTGGCTGAACCCAAGCGATGCCGAGGGCGGATCCTCGGGTGCGGCGGTGACGAAAATAGCGATCGTCTCGTTTAGGACCAGCATTCCATCAGGGGTTAAATACGAGAGTTCGAGTGTGTAGAGGCCTTCTTCATAAATAACAAGCCGGACCGTATCTATTTCCGGGGCCGTGTTAATTGCAGGATCGCAGGCACTTCCGGGGAAATCTAACCAGTCCCATCCCGGCGGAGTGTCGGCTGCGTCGCATACAAAATCCACATCGTCAGGTATGAGCCGCCACTCGCGGCCCACAATAGGCGCGTCAGCATCGCGCAGCGTTATAAGTTGCCCTGCGCTAACCGTGATCACGCCGCCAGCAATCGCCGGTGAGGCTTCGAGAAACTTGGGAATTGCCTGCGCCATTTGGAACGGCTCTATGGAAGTAGCGGCATCGAGGAGAGGCGAAGCATCCTGTTCAATGCGCGGCAACGGAGATCCCAAGGTCTTTGCAGGCTCCGCCGATTCCTTGAGCGCCGCCAGGGGCGTTACACTCACGGGGTCGCCGACATGAAGTACCGGCGCGGATTCGATGGCTACGAACTCGGCCGACACCGGCGGATGTGCTTCGTCCGTGGCCGGTGCGTCCGAGGCTTCGTCACGCCCTAGCACCGTAGGCGGAGAAGTAAGCGGTTTGGCTATCGCGTGCCGCTCCGGTAATTCCTCTCGCTCGACGAGGGCGGTTGGAACCGCCATAGCCCCAAGGATGGCCCCGGTTAGGAGACCCACACATACAGACACGCCAACTTTAATTCTCATCTGCCCTACCTCCGAAGAAAAAAAACGTTTCGCCGATGCATCGGTTTTGAACAAGACAGGAATTCGCCCAAGGAATAGCGTAACCCCGATCCTCCGCAGACAGCGGAGACACCTGACGCCGTTACCTTCACCTGCCCTTGAAAAACGCGGAAACAACGCACGATTGCCCCAGGTAGGTTTTTGGGGAACAATCCCAAAAGACCCCCGTGAAACCACCCAAGAAGGACGGGGCACAGCACGCACGCACCAACGAACAAACGTTTGGCTTAATATCCCAGCTTTTTTATAGCATACAAAAGAATAAGTGTCAATAAAGAAGTAGTTTGCAATTCATAGAACGGCTTAAAGTTAGGGCGTTCCAGGGGGTCACACCGCCTACCATTTTTATCATTTTCCTGTAAAGAAACTACGCTTTCAGGCGGTTCTGGCCAACGGGGTCTTTTTGAGCCGGTTTTCTCCTGTTAAACGAAGATTCCATTCCGGAACACATCTAAAGACGCTCGGGCGGCCAAGAAGGGGAAAATTATTCGCTTCGCTCAGAATGACCGCCTTATCCTTATGCCGCGCCGAAAACCGCTTTCCGCGACAGGATCTAGGTAAAATGCTCTAGGAGGCGTAGCCGTCCGGGTGCTTGCTGTGCCAGTCCCAGGCGGTTTGGGCGATGGGTTCGACGGTCGTGTATTGAGGTTTCCAGCCCAACTCCTGCTTGGCCTTCTCGCTGGATGCTATCAGCGTGGCCGGGTCGCCGGGTCGTCGGCCTGCGATCTCGTACGGGATGCTGAGTTGGGTAACGCGTTCGCAGGCTTGTACGACTTCGAGCACCGTCGTTCCGATTCCAGAACCTAAGTTGTAGTCGCGCCCCATTCCGGGTTGGAGAGTCTCCGCGGCCAATTGGTGCGCTTGAGCCAAATCGTCATTGTGAATGTAGTCGCGGACGCAGCTCCCATCGCGCGTGTCAAAATCATTGCCGAAAACTTTTAGCGTATCCCGCTTCCCGAGTGCGGCAGCGAAGATCAAGGGGATGAGGTGGCTTTCCTCCGGTCGATTTTCGCCGTAGTCGCCTCCCGCGTCGGCGCCGCAGGCGTTGAAGTAGCGGAATATCGTGTAGCCCATGTCGTAGGCCCGCGCGTATTCCTTGATGATCCACTCGCAGGCCAGTTTCGTTGTGCCGTACGGGGTCTCCGGGAGTTGGGGCGAGGCTTCTGTGATAGGCATCTCTTCGGTGAAGGCGAAGGTGGCGGCGGTACTGCTAAAGACAATTGTTTTCACCTCACACGCCACCATGGCGTCGAGCAGAGACTTGGTACCCAGCACATTGACGCGCCAGTACAGGTCTGGCTGGGCGATGGATTCGGGCACCGACGCGACGGCGGCAAAATGCATGACGGTTTCGATATCGTGCGTCCGGATCGTATGCTCGACCTTCTCCTGGTCCAAGATATCGCCCACCACAAGGCGTGCAGGATTGGGAACGGCTGCACGGTTTCCCGTAGAGAGATCGTCGTAGGCAATGGGGTCATGGCCCTGCTTTATCAGCCAACGTAGACATGCGCTGCCCACATAACCGGCCCCGCCGGTCAGTAACATCTTCATGATTCCACTTCTCCATTCCCCACACCTGCGCCACCAGAGGGCGCGGCTCCGCTGCGGCCTATTGGTTGCTGATGAAGATAATACGACTGCCCCGATGATCCACCTTGAACTCTAATTCTCGTGGCCGCCCGATGGCTTCTCGGATGGCTTCATGGCGCTCGGGTGGCGCCAGCAGGCAGACAAACCCGCCGCCGCCCGCCCCCAACAACTTCCCCCCTTGGGCGCCGGCCTTCATGGCTGCGTCATACCAATCATCGATATCGGAAGTAGCGATACCGAATCCGAGAGAGCGCTTCAGCTTCCAGCCTTCGTGGAGAAGACGCGCGAACTCATCAAGGTCGCCTTGGCCCGACAGCACCGTTCGCATCTCGCCCGCCAAATCGCGCATGACGCGAAGTACGCTCATCTTATCCGCCGTCCCTTCGCTCTGCTTCTGGAGAATGCCGTCCGCGCTCCGCTGCTTTGCCGTGTACATCAGGAGCACGCGGCTTTCGAGTTCCTCCAGCGTTTCGCGCCGACACGGAACCGGTTCCACCTGTACGCTATGGTCGGGGTTGAATTGGATGTAATTGAAACCGCCGAAGGCTGCCGCGTATTGATCCTGGCGCCCGATGGGTTTCTTGAGAATATCGATTTCTATCTCGCAGGACTGTTCGGCCAGCCTTTCTCGGCTGCTCACCATTCCTTTGCTTGCGTACAGGGCGTTGAGCAGGCCCACGGCGAGTGAGCTGCTCGACCCCATGCCCGTGCCGGAGGGGACGTCGCCCACGGTCGTAATTTCGAGGTGTGGACCGAGGCCCGTAACGCGCAAGGCTTCGCGCACAATCGTATGCTCAAGGTCCTTGATCTGGTCCGCGATCTCGACTTGCGAGTATGCGACGCGCGTGGTCTTCTCGAAGCGGGGACCGACGGTGACGTACATGTGCTTCTGGAGGGTAACGGAAAAGACCGCGCCGTATTCCTCTTCGTAGAAGGCAGGGAGATCGGTGCCGCCTCCGGCGAAGCTTACCCGGTAGGGAGTTTGCGAAATAATCATGAGAGTACCTTCGGGGCTGTTTCGTCGGCTTCGATGCCCAGTATATCCCGATACGTGTTCATCAGGGTTGTCAGCGTTGAGTGGATATCGAAGGTGTCTTCGATGCAGGTACGACCGGCGGTGGCCAACTGTTTAGCGAACTCCTCTTCGCGAATGATGCGCTGAATCGCATCGTACAGTTGAGCCGCATCGTTGGCTTCGACCAACAACCCGGTTTCTTCATGGATGACCAGGTCAGGGATGCCGACGAGCCGCGTCGAGATCACGGGAAGACCGCAAGCCATGGCCTCCATGAGCATTTGGGGCAATCCGTCCACATCGTTGTCGGATGACCAAACACAGGGGAGACAGAATACATCACCGCCGTACATAAACTCGGGAATGTCTTCTTGTTTCAGCATGTCGCCGGTAAGGGTGATGCGGTCGCTGAGCCCCAGCCGTTCTACTTGGCTTCGCAGGGATTCTTCGAGTGGGCCGCTGCCGCCGATAAGGCATTGAATGTCCTCGCCGCGATCCGTGAGCAATTTGCACGCATCGATCAGATAGGTGAAGCCTTTCTTTTCGACGAGCCTGCCCGAGGCACGAATTTGGAAAGCCCGGCCCGCCCGTGGTGGTATGGGCTTGGGCGTAAAATGTGCGGGGTCGATTCCGCAGTAGGCAATAAACAATTGATCCTCGCGCGCGCCTTCTTTGAGAAAGAAATCGCGGTGAAAGGTGGAAATACAGACGACAAATTCGGCCTGTCGAATCTTATCCTTCAGCGCTACACGCTCACGGAACAAGTCCGCCGCATGGCCGGTGAAGCTGAAGGAAACTCCGAGAAGCTGAGCGCCATACATGCCTACCGTGCCCGCAGAGTGAATCCATTGAGAATGGATATGGCTGACGTCTTCGCCGCGAAGGGAGTCGGCCCAGTGACATGCAACACACAGGTGAGCCAGAGCGGCGATTCGGGCGCGAACCGACTCACGAGGCCCCAACAACCCATTGAGTAATGCCCGGAAAAAGCGGCCCCGATAGCGAAAGGGCGCGCGCAGGATGGAAAATGCGGCGGCGGAAAACCGCAAGGGGTAGATGGCGCGTGTTTCTTCGTTTAGGGTGGCCACCCAATCGGATTTGAAAAAATGTTGCTGGGGCGCGCGCAGGGCATGGAGTTTGAATGGTATCGCCTCGCGCTCGACGGCGGTCAACTCCGTGACGACCCAGGCGTCGGCGACACCTAATGCTGTGATGTAGTGAATCATGCGTGGGGTTCGGACTGTCTGGAAATTTTAATACAGACATCGCGTCGATTTCGACGGGGCCATGGACTCCATGGTAGAGGTTTGGTGTGGTGAAGGCAAACTTTCGGATCCATGCGAGCCGACGAGAAATACGAAAGCTCCGTCTGGGTTGGGCGCTCACGGAAAGGAGTGGTCTGATCCCGTATGCGCTCGTCCGTGGTGCGTTATTTGGCGACGGCGAATCCTTCTTGGATGTACGCGATCACGTCTGCAGCGGTGTAGCCTGCTTCGAGAAAGTTTAGCTTCACAGCCTCAACGAACGAATCCAGCGTGCCGTCTCCACCCAAGACGTCGACATCATAGCTCTCGATGTTGCGGTTGGGATCGGCGTAGGAAACCTGGACCAATTCTCCGTCGGTCTCCCCGGTAAAGGTGACCCAATCATCGAACGAAAGGAAGGCCGGATCGGAATTGACCCGAAACCAATCGTTCAGGCTATCTAAAGAGTGATAGGCATTCCCGGAAAATGATACCTCAGACTGGCCGCGCATCCGGATGAGCGGTCGCGGTTGGCCATCTCTGATTGAAATCACATCCTGGAAGTCATTATTCCGGACCAGCACGGTGCCATATCGGTCCTCACCATCGCCGCCGTCCTCCCGGAAATCAATCCCATTGGGCCAATTGTAGACAATATTGTTTTCAATGGTAAGTAGTTCAGCGCCCAAGCCAAAGTCGTAGACATTGATGCCCCGCCCTACGGATTCCGCACTCGCACTATGCGCGATAATATTGTTGGCGACGACCACGCCCCCCAGGTCGGCGGAAATGTTGGCGGTCTGGATTCCGACGCCCAATGATTGAAACCCAGTAATGTCGTTTCCGTTTAGGATTACGTTATTGCTGACTTCCCCCGTTACACCCCCTGCGGTAAGCGTTCCTCCAACTACAACGCCATGATTAACCGCTATGGGATTCTCGATGAATAGGTTGTCAACGACAAGTCCGCCCGGCCTTGCCTGAATTCCCGTGGCCGACGCGCGTGTCACGATATTGCGCCGGAAAATCAAACCTGTAGTATTCGATTGGACATAGACATTATGGTTGAACTGAGTGGGGGGATCGTCGAAGTCTTCCGGGCCGCTCCAGCCATTGTGATCAATCAGGCAGTCTTCAATGAGAATATCGTCCACGCCAAAAACATAAAGTCCCTGGGAGTGTGATTCCGTGCTGAAATTATCCGCGATGATGGAGCGGCGCAGGATAATTCGGCCTACGGCGCTATCGCCTCTTCCCTGTATGCTATTGCCTTGGTATCGCTCGATGAAGCAGTCATCGATTATCAGATCATCCAGCGGCCCGAGAATAAAGATGCCTTCGCTGGAAGTCCTCACATCGGTATGCTGATCCGCGATCGCGTGGATGCCTTCAACTGTCAAATGCCGAACAGTGTTCTCCCCCTCAAAACTTTCGATTTTTAGAAAGACGCGTGTCCCCGTATTTAACAAAGGACGCTCAGCTTCGTCGCCGTACGCGCCGACCACCATACGCGCATCCTCAGAGAGGCCCGACTTAGTCCAATGCCCCAGATTCTCCTCCCAAACGTCGCCGCGTTTTAGGAACATAGAATCCGCGGTGCCGTCTCGTAGTTTTGAGATGGCGTGCGCCACGGTCTTAAATGGGGAGCCTTCGGTCCGGCCATCATTGTTCTCGTCATCGCCCTCGGAGCTACTCACAAAATAAGACTTGGGGCCAGGACCAAGCGATACCACGATATTGACGGGCGAACCGCTATCTACCTCTGCCTCCGCGAGCGGGGCTTGGGTGAGGATATTCCCTTCGGGAATGCTTTCGTCCGAAATACCATCCACGTCCCCCAGGACAAGCTGCGCGACTTCCAGGGCGGTGACGGCTTCGGCCTGAACAAGACCTACAAGATTCGGCACGATAACCTGCATCGGCGGCGGAGAGCATACCTGCCCGGAAGTGGTTGACAGGATGAATCCAAGCGCTACGATAGACCACAGCGACGAGTAGCGTGGCCGTGCTTTGGGTTTCTTCGAGTCGGGCATCCTTGGCTCCTTTGTCAGGGCTAAAGCGTTAGTTGAAACGAGTATATCACGCGATACATTGGTAACCAAGAATTGGCCCCTCACTATTCCTCTGATGCCGTGTACCAAAAGCACGTTTGCCTGGAAATTCGGGTTTAGGTTTTACACAATTATTCCGGAAGGATTATTCCGTATTCCGGCCCGCTGGCGTTATCTTCGTGATGGACGGCCTTGGGTTGGATCGAGACCCATGAGTCCCCCGGCGGCTACTACGGCTGATGGAAAAAACATGTGGTTGACTAGGTTGTCGGACATCCAAAGGCAAATTATGAGCGCGAGGCAGATTGCGGGGCTGACCGCCGGATGCGACCACAACCGGGCGGGTATACGGGTAAACAGGAGGATTGGGGGCAACAAGACGACCATGACCACTGCGGCAAGTCCGACCACGCCCCGTGTACCGAAGTAAATGATCCACAGACTGTCTGAGATTGAAACGTTTACCCCCTTGTCGTTGCGAACTCGGAATCGCTCCCAGCGTCCCCATCCCAGAAGGGGGCGGTCCTGGGCTCGTTCCACGAGTGGGATTTCCATATCGATTCGCACTTCAAGCGACTGCGCTCGATCTTCGCTCACCTTCGCGGCGTAGTTGATGAGTGCGTCAGCTTCCCAGAGGCCCGTGGCGCGTAGGAGAATGTACAGGACCGAAGCCGACACAAGAAAAAGTATGGCGCTGCGCATTACAAAGC
>JAPYPO010000169.1 GCA_029937645.1 Candidatus Hydrogenedentota bacterium | reverse complement strand
CCCTAACGCGACGCGGGCCAGAGCACGGCGGGAACTTCGAGTACGAATGGGCCGATGGCTATCTCGCATCCCACTACATTTCCGATGTAGGGCGAAAGCGGGAGCACAACGAAGACTCCGTAGTCTTTTGTTCCCCAGAGGACGGGGAACTGCTGGAGGCCCGCGGACGCCTCTTCGCCGTCGCCGACGGAATGGGCGGAGCGTCGGCGGGAGAATTAGCCAGTCAACTGGCTCTTGAATCTGCCGTTGAATCGTTCTATACCGGCACCATCGAATCGGTCCCCCAAAAACTACGGGCGGCTATCGAGAGGGCGAACGCGCGGGTGTTTAACGAGGCAGAAAGCCATCCCGAGTTTAAGGGGATGGGCACTACCTTTTCGGCGCTGGTTATCCACGGCGATTGCGCGTACGTGGGGCAGGTGGGCGATAGCCGGGTCTACTTCTCGCGCGGCGAAGGCCGCTTCCAACAAATTACCGAAGACCATTCCCTCGTCGCGGAGCAGCTCCGAAGCGGGCTTATCAGCGAAGAGGAAGCCGAGAATCATTCCCTGAAGAATCTCATCACGCGGGCCGTGGGGATTAAGCCTGATGTGAGCGTTGATCTGTTCGCGCTACGGCTTCAGGAGGGGGATTCCTTTCTGATTTGCAGCGACGGCCTGTGTAATCTCGTCGAGGACGAGGACATCGCCGATGCGCTTGTGATGGACCATCTGAGGGACGCCGCTCGGATCCTCGTCGGCAAGGCCCTCGAAGCTGGAGGGAACGACAACGTTTCCGTCGCCCTCGTTCGCGTGGAGGCCGCGCCCCCGAATATCGTGCCCCTGAAAGGGGGCTGCGTAGAAGTGAACGTGGCACGGCCTAGTTTGTTCCAACGGTTGCGCAGCCTTTTTTTTTAGTGGCGACTTTTCGCCCGGACCATGGCCCGCTCTCGCGGCAATCCTTTTACTTGCCGCACTCATCCGGTACCCCCTGATCGATCTTCCCCTCGACCGGGACGAGGGTGGATACGCCTACGGCGGTCAGCGCATTCTCCAGGGCCACGACACCTACGAAGATTTCTACACGATGCGCTATCCGGCCGTCTTTGGTGCCTACGCGATCATCATCGCGGCTTTCGGTGATACGCATACGGCCATCCATTGGGGCCTGCTCATACTCAACGGTCTCACGGCGGTGTTTTTATTCTTGTCAGGACGTCGGCTTGGGGGCGACGCGGTAGGCCTTGCGGCGGCGGTCTTCTTTGCGACGCTCTCGTTGGGAGTCTTTACCGAGGGCTTCTCCGCGAATAGCGAACACTTCGTCATTCTGTTCGCTTCAGCGGGGCTTTGGTTTCTTTTGCGAGGGGTAGAACTTCGTGAACGACTGACGCTCGCCGGGGCGGGTGCTTGCTTTGCCATGGCCTTTCTTATGAAGCAGCACGGCGTGGCCTTCCTGTTGTTTGGCGGCTTATTCCTATGCGGATCGGAGTGGGGGAGGCGGCCGCGAGAGCGCAACGCTTCCGTAGCCCGCGTTGGTTTTTTCGTCGGGGGCGCTGCCTTCGTTTTTCTAAGCGCCGTTGCCCATATCACCGCGACCGGGCGATTATACGATTTCTATTATTGGACCTGGGGCTACGCCAGCCAATACGCCTCCGCGACTCCATTGGGGGAGGGAATGCGGGTACTAACGATACAACTGCCACACGTCGTCATGCCTATGGTGTTCATCTGGGCTCTCGCCGCCGCCGGGCTCTTTTCAGCCTTAAAGCGCAAGGAGATATATCTGTTTGGCTTTCTCGCAGGACTGCTCCTGTTATCTTTCCTGGCCACCAGCATCGGGTTCTATTACCGGCCCCATTACTTCCGGTTGCTTTTCCCGGCTGTAGCGCTCTTGGGCGGCGTCGGCGCATGTGCCCTGGCGAACGGGCTCGCTTCCGGTCGGAGAGGCATCGTTGCCGGGATTCTCATCGTCGCCTTAGCTGCGGGGTACTCCCTCATTCACGAGCGCGCGATCCTCTTCCAATCGACCCCCGTCGAAGCCTCGCGAGCGATAAGCGGCGGCAACCCCTTTCCGGAGTCCTTGGTCGTCGCTGAGTACCTCTCCGATCACACGGAACCAGGGGATCCTATCGCCGTATTGGGCTCCGAACCGCAAATCTACTTCTACACCAAACGGCAGGCTGCGACGGGACACATCTATACCTATCAGCTCATGGAAGACCACCCCTTCGCGCTCGATATGCAAAATCAATTGATAGAGGAAGTCGAAGGGGCCAACCCGAAATTCGTCGTCTGGGTTAACATCCCGACATCCTGGCTCATTCGAGATACATCCGACCTTCACATTATCGAATGGGGAGAGACCTTTCTTCGCGACCGGTACCAACAAGTCGGCCTCGTAGACATCATCTCCCCGACGCGGACCGATTACCATTGGGATGAGGCGGCAAGAGAGGCCATACCGGTTTCGCCCTCCGGTTATTTTCTAACGATCCACAGGCGAAAAGAAATTTTTTAGCACGGGAACGGAAGATGAAGAGTGCTGCACTTGGAATTTTGAAACTAGGCCATCCATTAACTAAAATCACTCCGTATCTTCGAGCCGACCGTGAAGATATTCAGATCCTTAAAAAAAGCTGGTTGTCCCGTTTTTTTCCTTGAATGAAATTGCTGTAGGAGAGTAGTCATGACAGAATCAATTGCAATCGTAGGTGCCGCGCGAACACCCATGGGCGGTTTCCAGGGGGAGTTGTCTGGAGCGAACGCTACGGAGTTGGGCGCGGTGGCGATTAAGGCGGCTCTATCCAGGGCTGGAATTGCGCCTGGTGACGTTGATGAAGTGCTGATGGGGTGTGTATTGTCTGCGGGTCTGGGGCAGGCCCCTGCGCGGCAAGCAGCCATGGGCGCGGGTCTGCCGTGCTCCGTTCCCGCGACGACGTTGAATAAGATGTGTGGGTCGGGCATGAAAACGGCGATGGTCGCTTACGATCAATTGCGTGCAGGAAATGGGAGTGTACTCGTGGCGGGGGGGATGGAGAGCATGACGAACGCGCCCTACCTGCTGCCGAAGGCGCGCGGCGGGATGCGGATGGGCCACGGCGCGGTGCTGGACCATATGTTCCTGGATGGACTGGAGGATGCCTACGATGCCGGGCGTGCTATGGGGGTCTTCGCGGAGGATTGCGCGTCGAAATTTAATTTCTCTCGCGAGGACCAGGATGCGTACGCGCTGCAATCGTTGGCAAACGCGTTAAAGGCACAAGAAGATGGGAGTTTCGATCTCGAAATCGCTCCGGTTGAAATCAAGCAGCGCAAAGGAACGGTTACGGTCACCGAGGATGAACAACCGAAGAAAGCGCGACCCGACAAGATTCCGCTTCTGAAACCGGCATTCATACCGGACGGCACGGTTACGGCCGCGAACGCCTCCTCCATATCCGATGGCGCAGCCGCGCTCGTTTTGATGAATGAATCCGATGCGAAGTCGAAAGACATCGCAGTACAGGCGCGAATTCTCGGTCACACGTCGCATGCGCAAGAGCCCGGCTGGTTTACTACGGCGCCCGTCTCGGCGGTCAATACCTTATTGAAAAATATCGGCTGGACGGTTGACGATGTGGAACTCTGGGAGATCAACGAGGCCTTCGCGGTGGTTCCGATGGCAGCGATGGTGGAGATAGGAATACCTCGGGATAAACTGAATATACATGGCGGTGCGTGTGCGCTGGGACATCCCATCGGCACGAGCGGCGCGCGGATCATCGTCACCTTGCTCCACGCCATGAAATCGCGCAACCTCAAGCGGGGCATCGCGGCCATCTGTATCGGCGGTGGAGAGGGAACGGCCATCGCGATCGAGAGGGTCTAACTCAACGGTGAGAATTTATTAGGCGCTGACGTTCCACCGTTCTCCTTATTGAACCACGAATGGACACCAATGAACACGAATATTTTCACAATTCGTGTCTATTCGTGTCCATTCGTGGTTCCGGCTCTCAACCCAATTTCCCGCGTCGCGGCTTCCGATTCGCAATGGCAATAGGGTTTGTTCTTGATTATTTCCCGGTAGTGTCCAGATTGTGCGTCATCTACCAGAACACGCAATCCTGTCTTATTTTGTCAATTTGTCAAAGCTCACGAATGCCTAAAAGCTAAACTCCTGAGAGCCCTTCGAATTTCCCCGTGCTGTTGCCGATGCGCTCCGTCGGTGCACCCAGTTTGTCCAACATGGTCAGATAGAGATTAGAAACCGGCGTCCCTTTGGGGACACGGATGTGGCGACCACCCTTAAGTTGTCCGTTGGCGCCACCACACAATAGAAGGGGCATGTCGATCGGAGCATGCGCGTTGCTGTCGCCCATGCCGCTACCGTACATGAGCATCATGTGGTCCAGCAGCGATCCGTCGCCGTCCGGCGTCGATTTCAATTTCTCCAGATAGTAGCTGAACAGCTTGATATGGTAGACATTAATTTTTGCTAGTTTAACCAGCGCCTCTGCGTCGCCACGGTGGTGGGAAAGCTGGTGGTGCGGATTGGGTACGCCGCATTCAGGATAGGTACGGTTGGTGAGTTCCCGGCTCATCATAAAGGTAATGACCCGCGTCATATCGGTCTGGTAGGCGAGTATCTGCAAATCATACATCAGCTTGACATGGTCTTCGTAGGATTCAGGGTAGGTGCCTGTGGGCCTATCCATCGCCGGGAGTTCACGGATTCCTTGCTGCTCGGCTTTTTGGATACGTCGCTCGATATCCCGAACGGCCTCCAGATAATCGGTTAGCCTTGCGTTGTCGCCGGGCCCCATCTTGCGCTGAAGGGTGGCCACCTTCTCGGTCACCGCGTCGAGGATGCTGCGTTCCTTCTGGACCCGTTGGAGCCGGGCACTTGCGTCGGTCGTATCGCTGTCACCGAAGAGGCGTTCGAATACCGCGCGTGGGTTATTTTCGGAGATCAGCGGTGTCGTTGGATTCTTCCAAGAACTGGTGGCGAGATAGGCGCAACTGAAGCCCACGTCGCACGATCCAGAAAGGTTGGTCGGCTCGATTCCCAATTCCAAAGAGGCGATTTGGGTGTCTTTCTCAAAATGCCGCGCGGCGATTTGGTCCACGGTGATGCCCGCCTGAACATCTGCGCCCTGCGTGGCCTTGACGTGTACGCCTGACAACCACGACGCCATGATGTTCGCATGTCCTCCGCCGGGTTCGCCGGGGCGGAGCCATGCCGGCGTGTTTTCGAGGTTCGAGAGTACAGTAAACGAGTCCTTGTAGGCTTCCAGCCCCTTGAGGGTCGGTGACATCGTGTAGTCCGGACCCTGATCCTCGGGAACCCAATCGGGGAGCACCGTACCGTGAGGAACGTAGACGAAGCCCAGCCGAGGGATCGGGCTCGCTGCCGTATCCTTTATTGCGGCAAATGCGGGCACCATGCTATCCAATAGCGGCAGGCCGATGGAGGCTCCCACACCTTTTAGAAAGGTGCGGCGCGATAAGCTTTTCTTGGTCGCGTACATTAGTTTGCTCTCCTCATTTGGAAGGGTGTGCTGTTGACAATTCCCAAGATGATCGAAGACCAACGGTAGTCGTCTGACTTCGAATCCCTCATAATTTGGCGAACGACCGGTTGATCGTAATATTCAATTCCACGACCCAATGCATAAACGAGTAATTTCTGGACGGCGGTCTGAGTGAAGTCATCCTCCATGCTTTTGAGCACGTCGCGCAGCCCGGCGGGACCCTCTAGGAAGGTGCCATCCGGCATACTTCCCCGCGTGTCCAACGGGAGGCCGAATGCGTTATGCGTCCGCCATTTACCGATCGCGTCGAAATTCTCAAGCGCGAATCCCAGCGGATCCATTTTCACATGGCAACTCGCGCACACAGGGTCTTTTCGATGTTCCTCGAACAACTGACGCAACGTCATGCCCACAGTGTCCTTGCTCGGTTCCGGCAAAGGCGGAACGCCACCCGGGGGTGGCGGAGGAGGCATCCCTAGTAGATTCTCAAGAATCCACTTGCCCCGTTTCACCGGGGAGGTCCGCGTCGAGTAGGACGTTACCGTCCAGATGCTGGCCTGCCCCATCAAGCCGCCCCGGTTCGGACCGTTCAGTTCCACGCGCCGAAATTGGCTTCCGGTGACGCCGGGAATATCGTAGTGCTCTGCCAATCGCTGATTGAGGAAGGTGTAGTTCGCGGACAACAATTCGGGTACGCTTCGATCTTCCCTCAGTTGACTCGCGAATAAAAGTTCGGTCTCGCGCCGCATGGCCGCGCGCAGTTCGCCGTCAAACTCGGGGAAAACTATTGGGTCCGGAGCGACCACTTCCATATTTCGAAGGTAGAGCCACTGCGTCGCAAAATTGTCCACCAGAGATACCGAGCGGTCGTCGGCCAGCATACGCAGAACTTGCTCTTCCAGGACGCCGGGGTTTCTCAGTTCGCCGCGCTCCGCGATGCTCAGGAGTTCCTCATCCGGGATAGTGCTCCAAAGGAAGAAGGAGAGCCGAGAGGCCAAATCGACGTCGTTCAACTCGAAGGCGTCTCCGGTCGCGATGCCCTCCGGTTGAGTTTCGACCCGGAACAGGAATTCAGGATCCACGAGAATATATTCAAGGGCGGTGCGGATACCGAATTCGAAGCCGCCTGCGTCGTGGCCCTGGTTGTAAAAAGTCAGCAATGTATCCATATCGCCCGCAGTAATCGGACGGCGATAGGCCCTGCGCGCGAGCGTCGAAAGAATCTCCGTCGCGACTTCTGTTTCCTCTTCGGGAGCGCTGGGGTAGCGCGTGAATATTTTCTGTCGGCTCGGGCTTTCGTCTCCGAGGCCGGTCGCGTTGTAGGGGCCGGCCACATGAATCTTGAGCACACCCGGTTCCTCGTGTCGGAGGACGTCAAAGTCAAAGTTATAATACGAGGGATAATGCTCGGGCCGAAGGCCTTCATAGGCCAACGTACGCTCTAGGAATTCTGCGGTAATCGTATGCGTTCCGGCCTTTACAGCAACGCGGGCCTCAAACGCTCCAGCGCCCTCGCGCGCGGCATATTCTTCGGCGCTCAGGGAACCGTCGTTGGCATACTTATCCTTTTTTGAGGCCCCCTTAGTAAAATCCCAGGGCAAGCCAACTTGGAACTTCTCGACTTGCTCCCCGTCCAACCGTAGATACAATTGCTCGCTGGCGTCACTGCGCTGAAAGAAGTCCGGGGCCATTGCGGGGTTGGGTATTTCAACTCTCGCTTTGAGAATGTACTCGCCATCCAGTGGGAAGTGATGGCTGACGGACATGCCGCCGCGCGACCCAAACGAAAAATCATCGCCCATTCGGTCGTCTTGCATCAGCTCCTTGGAGGTGGAATAAATCTGGTTGCTCGGAAGGGTGTTGATATCGCCGATGGCGAGTTTGCTGATTCTTGAGGCGGCCGATATATAACGACCCAACATCATGGGCGTTAACTTAAGTGAATCCGCGATATTGTCGAATCCAAAATCGGGGGAATCGCCAGACAGGAACATGCTGCCGTCGATCTCCAGCGCCAAGAGGTCGCGAATCGCATTGGTGTATTCGGTGCGATTGAGCCGGTGCGCGCCCGGGCGGCCCGGATTTGGAGACGCCGCCGCCACCCCGTCGAGAGTCGTCACCAGATGGGAGAGGAACGCGTTGTGCGCTCCCTTGGATAGCTGCGGATTGTCGAGAGGCGGCATCTCGCCCACACTAAGTTTCTGTATGACCTTTTCCCAGGTCGCGCCGTTTTCCGCTACCTGCGCAAGGTCAACGTTGTCCAGCCGGAGGCTCCCGGTTTTTAGCTCTTCGTTGTGGCAGGTTACGCAGTACCGATCAACCAATCTTTGAAAAGAAGCGGTGGATGCCTTCGGTCCAGCCGGAGTCCCTTCTTCCGCCGATGCTTTCCAGATCGCCCCAGCAAACAAGAAAACGGATAGGGAAATCGCCAACCCATAGCGCATAGCGGTTGACGATGATTTTGACTTTAGCATCTTACGCTGGCCTTACTGGTTACCGGGCCACTCCAGAGAGACCCATAGAAGTAGTCCGATGAATTGCCCCGTATCTCTGCCTGAGGCGATTCTAGCTGAAACGGGACGCATAGGCAAGAATCTGACACCAAGGCGCGAAGGGCAGAAAATAGCGGTTTTGATTGTGAGAAAGGGCAAACGCAGCTAGTGGTTTGATTTAGAATTGAAGGCTGCTTTTTGCGCCCCTCCTGGAAGTGCGCAAGGCATAGGAAGTTAGGCCGCAAAAGCGGGTATAGACCCGTCTCCGCTCGTACCTCGCTACGCTTGCGTCTACTTTTGAAAAAGCCCAAAAGTCCCCGTTTTTGCTTAGTCTTCTGAGAGATTCACACGGCGGAGAGGCTCATGGGTTCGCACCTCTTGAAATTCCATCCCTCTAAGCCCGGATTTCCCATTTAGAAAAGTCATCTTTAGATCCGCAGACATCG
>JAPYPO010000168.1 GCA_029937645.1 Candidatus Hydrogenedentota bacterium | reverse complement strand
AGCGTCGGCTCAAGGCAATCAAGACAAATGCTGCGCCTGCATCATGAAAATCAATAAGACTTGTCGCCGCTCTTGAACCACGAATGGACACGAATACACACGAATGTTTTTATGATTCGTGTTCGTTGGTGTCCATTCGTGGTTCCGTATTGTTGGGTGTAGCGACGCCCCCCATCCCCATGATTCGTTCCCGCAACTCCTGCGGAATCGGAATTGCCTCTTCCTTGACGAAATCGACCCAGGTCATGATCGTGTGTCCGTCGACCAGCAGCGTATCCGTGTCCTTAAGATAGACTTCGTAGAGCACGGAAAAACTTCGCTCCGTCACCTTTCCAGGGCGAACGCCGACCTCGATTTCCGATGGAAAGGTGGTCTGTCTCTTGTAATTGCAGGTCTGCGTCACGACGGCCGGACCGAACTTACCCGGCTCCTTCAGCTCAAACAAGCCGAGGCCCCGAAAAAACTCCATTCGGGCGATTTGGAAGTACGTGAAGTACGTCACGTTGTTAACATGGTTTTGCGTATCCAGGTCTCGCCAACGAACCGTGATGGGATGCCAATGGACGAAGTCGCTACGCATTGCGTAATACGTCCTGACGTGGGCCGCGCCCACTACCCCAACCCGTTATGCGCTCCGATGCGATACGCATGGCCCCTACTCCTCGTTCGGCTGTGGCAGCGAGACCGCGAGCGCCAGCGGCACGAGAATCGCTATCGCCCCGAGCCAATACATCGGCGTAGCGCCCAGGCGCCAGTAGAGAAGACAGGCGATCAGCGGGCCGAGCCCCCGTCCCAACGCGCCCAGCGAACGAAAAACCCCGAGCACACGCCCCTGTTCCTCCGGCGGTGTATAAATCGACGCGAGAGCGGTCAGGCAGGGGATCACTTGGCCTGAACCCACCGCCAGCAGGAACAAGCCCGCGTAGAGCACGGGCGCAGAATGCGCGTAGCCAATCACGACGAGGCCCGGAGCGACAAGCGCCAGGCCTTGGATGCACATTCTCTTCGGTCCGATTTTTGCAGACTGCCTGCGCACGTAACCGCCCTGAACCAATACCAAAACGATGCCGACGAAGAGAAAGATATACGCATTCTGCCGCGGGCCGTACCCGAGTCGATCCATCGCGAGAAAGGTTAAGGAGAATTCCATGCCCGCGAAGGCCGTCAAGTAAATGAAGTTGGTGAGGTTCGTTCGGGTTACGCCGGGATACGACTCCGTCTTGAAAAGGAGCAGCGGGTTGATGGAACGTTCAACGCGGCTCCTTTTGGCAGATTCAGGGCGCGTCTCGGGAAACTTGGCGTAGACGAAAACAAGATTGACCACAGCAAGTAGGAGCGCGACCGCCGCCGGAACGCTAAACGGATTCACCCCGTAGCGCGCCAACTCCGGCCAGCGTTCCGTGAGGTCAATTGCGGCGGAGAACCCTCCAATCGCAGGTCCCAAGATAAACCCTAAGCCAAAAGCCACCCCGATAATAGCCATACCCTTGGGCCGGTTGCGTGTACTCGTCACATCCGCGACCACGGCGCTGGCGGTCGAGATGTTCCCGCTCATGATTCCCCCGAGACAGCGCGCTGCTATCAAGAGCGCGAAGCTGCCCGCAAAAAACCAAAGTACGTAGGAGATTAAAATCCCCGCGACGGAAAAAAGCAAGACCGGTCGGCGTCCATAGCGATCCGAGAGGCTACCGAGAATGGGCGCAAAGAGGAATTGGAGAATCGAATACAGCGAACTCAACACGCCGCCGAACAACACGATCACCGCGATATCGCTTGGCGCACCGACGGATTCCGTAAAACGTTCCAGCGCCGCGACCAACGATGCGACGGGCCCGGCCCCGCCTTCCTGACCGAGATAATATTCCAGCATGCTCGGGAACAAGGGAAAGATAATTGAAAAGCCCACGAGATCTAGAAATAACGTAAGAAACACGATCTTCAGGACGGACCGTGCTCTCGTGTCCAAGGCTTCGGTTTCAGGAGACGTTGCTGTACTCATAAGTATCCATTCGGTTTTGAGAGGGCGAGCGCACTCGCGAGCCGCAGTCGGCACGCGAAACTGCGCGAATTGTACAACCTAGAACGTAAGATCCGCGTCCGTCACGGCCCCGTGCGACGCCGAGCTTACCTGGTTCGCGTACTTGGCGAGAACGCCCGTCGTGTACTGGGGCTTTGGCGCTTTCCATTTCGCCAGCCGCGCCTTGATCTCCTTCGCGGGAATGTCGAGATTGATTTTCCGTTTCTTCGCGTCAATCGTAATAGGGTCGCCGTTCTTTACGATGGCCAACGGCCCACCGACTTGCGCTTCCGGGGTGATATGCCCAACGACGAATCCGTGGCTACCTCCCGAAAAGCGACCGTCCGTAATCAGGGCTACGTCTTCGCCCAAGCCCTTGCCCATGACCGCCGAAGTGGGCGCCAGCATCTCGCGCATACCCGGACCACCCTTGGGCCCTTCGTAGCGGATGACGATCACGTCGCCCTTCTTGACGGTGCCGTCCAGAATCCGCTGCAGCGCCTTTTCTTCCGAAGCGAAGACCCGGGCCTTGCCCCTAAACTTGGTACCTTCCTTGCCCGTGATTTTAGCCACCGCCCCCTCCGGCGCAAGGTTGCCGTATAGAATGACCAGATTCCCCTGGGGATTGATAGGATCGCTCATCGGACGCACGATGTCCTGCTTCTTCGGATAGGACTTCGCGCTCTTCAAGTTCTGCGCAAGCGTCTTGCCGCTGACCGTCAGGCAATCGCCGTGCAGCAACCCTTCATCCAGCAGCGTTTTCATCAGCGGCATGACCCCGCCAATCTCGATAAGCCGCTGCATCACATATTTTCCGCTCGGCTTCAAATCCGCCAACACCGGAACCTTCTTGCCCACGCGCGTAAAGTCATCAATCGAGAGTTTGACCCCCATCGAATGCGCAATCGCCAGCAGGTGCAGCACCGCATTGGTCGATCCGCCCAGCGCGTTCACCACCGTGATCGCGTTCTCGAAAGACTTCTTCGTCATGATGTCGCTTGGGCGGATGCCTTCCTTGATCAGGTGCATCACCGCCGCACCCGCCGCCCGGCAATCGCCCATCTTTGCCTTGGAAATTGCCGCCTGCGCCGAGCTGTTCGGCAGGCTCATGCCCAGCGCTTCAATTGCCGACGCCATCGTGTTGGCCGTGTACATGCCGCCGCAGGCTCCCGGTCCTGGAATGGCCTTCGCCTCAATTTCTTTCAGTTGTCGGTCGCTGATCTTTCCGTTGGCGTGAGCGCCCACCGCTTCGAATACCGAAATGACATCCAGATCCTTGCCCCGGAGAATGCCCGGCATAATCGTGCCGCCGTAAATAAAAATGGACGGACGGTTCAGCCGCGCGAGCGCCATCATACAGCCGGGCATGTTTTTGTCGCAGCCGCCGATCGATAAGACCCCATCAAACCATTCGCATCCCACGACGGTCTCGATGGAATCCGCGATCACCTCGCGCGATACCAAGCTGTATTTCATCCCCTCGGTCCCCATCGAGATGCCATCGGAAATAGTAATCGTGTTGAACTCGACCGCCTTGCCACCCGCCGCGTTCACCCCCGCCGCCGCTTCCTTGCTAAGCCCGTCGATATGCATGTTGCAGGGCGTGACCATACTCCACGTACCCGCGATCCCGATCTGCGATTTCTTGAAGTCCTTATCGGTAAATCCCACCGCGTGCAACATGGCGCGGCTCGGAGCCCGTTCAACCGACTCCGTAATCTGAGACGAATACGCGCGGTGAAGCGACTTGCCGTTTCGCGTGGATTTCTTCTTCGAGGATGCTTTCTTCTTAGACTTAGCTTTCGTCGGCGCCATGATGAAACTCCATTGATTTGGATTTACGGTAGATATTCGGCCTCTACAAGCCAAGGCGAAGTAGTGTATACGCCCCTTTACACGAAAGACAATTATGCGTTGTTTTAACGACGGCAATAACCCAAAACATTCTCAAATCATTCCTGTGTTTGCATGTCTTTGCGGCTTGGCGGCTTTGCGTGAGAAAAACACAACCTAGACGCGTCTCTCCCTTCCTCAGCATCAACGCACGAAATGACCCAACGCGTCTTCCACGTCGCCATAGAGAAACGGGAAACCGCGCGCCTCCAACACCGCCGGAACGGCCCTCGTGCTGCCCAAGAGAAGATCCTCCCCCATTTGGCCCAGGGCCAACCGCAATAAAAAGGCCGGCACAGGAAGAATCGTGGGCCGACCGAGCGCGCGTCCCAAGGCTTTCGTGAACGCGCGATTGGTTGTGACAGCGGGGTTTACCGCATTGACCGGCCCCTCTAGATCATCGGCTTCGATCGCATATTCGATCACGTTGACCATCTCGTCGCGCCCGATCCAACTCATGAGTTGTTCGCCCGATCCGAGAACTCCGCCAAGGCCCAGGCGGAATGGAATCAGCATCTTTCCCAAGGCCCCGCCGTGGGCGGACAGGATAATCCCGGCGCGCAGGTGAACGACTCGGATCCCCTTCTCCTTCGCCGGACGCGCTGCCTCTTCCCATGCGGCGCAGACCTCCGATAAGAAATCGTCGCCGCGCGGGTGGTCTTCCGGACACGGCTGCTCCCCGGGGTTCGCGCCGTAATACCCGATGGCCGAGGCACAGATGAAAACCTTAGGCGGCGAATCCATCGTGGCTATGGTCCGGCAGAGCAGCGAAGCCGTATCGACCCGGCTGTTCAGGATCTTCGCTTTTCGCTTCGCCGTCCAACGCCCCCCCGCGATACCCGCTCCTGAAAGGCACACCACCGCATCCATCCCCTCCAACGCCCGCGAGTCGAGCGTGCCCGCCGCCGGGTCCCACGAAATCGCCGACGCTTCCGCGCGCACCGACCTCCGGACCAACGGGGTCACCTCCCACTTCCGCGACCCCATATGATGAAGCAATGCCGTCCCAACCAACCCCGAAGCCCCCGCAACCGCAACACGCATAACGTCCTCCTCCCGTCGCGGCAAACAATTGCCGTCACTTCATTGTTGCACGGAATCCGGCGTTCATGATAGCGTATGTACCCCTGCGGAGAGTTGACCGAGTGGTTGAAGGTGGTGCCCTGCTAAGGCATTGTGCGGATTAAACCGTACCGAGGGTTCGAATCCCTCACTCTCCGCCATTGAGTCTGTCCGACTTTTCTCTGCGTTCTATCCGCCGCCGAATAGGCCGAACGGGGCACCAATAGACGTGAGCGAGTTGGTTACACGCGTCGCCGACATCCAGTGTGTAGATGATGCCACGCTTAATAAATAAGAACCTTTACGGGAGGAAAAGACACCTTTCTCTCCCGTCTTTTAGTCAGCGGAAACATTCGAAGAAGGAGATCCTGTTGTGAAGCTATCCAAGAAGACCTTTATCATTACGGGCGGCGGTTCGGGTTTGGGCGCGGCTACGGCCCGCCTCTTCGTGGAAGGCGGCGCGAACGTCGTCCTGTGCGATATCAACGCCGAAGCCGGAAACGAAACCGCGTCGGCCCTTGGCGATAACGCCAAGTTCGTCCAATGCGATGTCGTCGATGAGGATCAGGTTCAGGCTGTGGTCGACGCGGCGGCCCAGTCCTTTGGCACGATAGATGGCGTGGTCTGCTGCGCGGGTGTTGGCGGTTCGGCGCGTGTGGCCGGACGCGAGGCAGCCTATCCTCTCGACCAATTCAAGAGGATCATGGACATCAACGTCATCGGAACCTTCAACGCGATTCGCCTCAGCGCCATGGTCATGACCAAGAATGAGCCAGGCGAGGACGGCGAGCGTGGGGTCGTCATCAACACGGCATCCGTCGCGGCCTACGAAGGACAGATCGGACAGGCCGCGTATTCCGCATCGAAGGGCGCCATCATCGCAATGACATTGCCCATCGCGCGCGAATTCGCTCAACACGGTATTCGTGTCGTGACGATCGCTCCGGGTCTTTTCGACACGCCGCTTCTCGGGCGCCACCCCGAGGAGAAAAAACAGGCTCTGGCCATGACCGTTCCCTTCCCCAAGCGCCTGGGCCGCGCAGATGAGTTTGCTTCGCTGGCGAAACAGATCGTGGAAAACGGCATGCTCAACGGCGAGACCATCCGGCTCGATGGCGCGATTCGCATGGAACCAAAATAGAAACGTGCGCGCAGTCGTTCCTAGGAATTACTCAGGGTCCGATAGCCCGTTTTTGGCCAAGCACCTTGCGCGAACGAATTTATACGAATAGTGATAAATTATCTTACCCAATTTAGCATCTCTCAATAAGATCCCGGTAGGGGGATATCCAGGCTTCCCTCGTGTTTCCTAAATTCGGGGAGCGTGATAATATTTGTTTTTATCAGTTTTAATAGTTTGCGTTTTGATAACGTTTCCATACCTTAATTCTGGCAGCCCAAATTGAGGCGGGGGAGGTAGTTTCGAGTGTCAGCCGTTACAACTCATACCCAACCATCGGGGTCATCACCGCCGCTTGAGAGTCCGCGAGGATCGCTGAATAAGTTCGAGGCCAAGTTTAAATCGGTCGAGCTTGAGCGCGCTTTTCGAGATGCGGTCCGTGACAATGATCGAATCGTGTTGAGCGTAATGCTTGGCCTCTCCGCCGTGGTTCCGCTGTTGTTCAGTTATTCAGATTTCACGCTCCACGGGTTCGGCAAGGCCTTCTGGTCCCTCACCGCCATGCGGTGCGGTTTTGCCGCGTACAGCCTAGTCTTGTTGGCGGCAATGTGGCGCACCAAACGTGCCAGTAGCGCTGACTGGGCCCTTCTCGTGCTAACGCTTTCCGCCACCGTCGTGAGTTTCAACGTAGGCACAACCAGGCCGCCCACCTACCTTCTTTTCGTAACCGTCGACATGGTCGCCCTTATGGGTTTCTATTTCATACTTCCAAATCGATGGTTATTTCAAGTCCTCCCCGCGATCACCTATACGCTATCGACCTCTACGATTGTGCTGTTCTACAAAGTCGACGTCAGCTCGATCGAGTTCGTCGTGATATTTTTATCCCTGCTGCTCGTCAACGCCACCGGCGCCTACGTGTCGTGGAACTTCCACATCAGCCGACGCAGCCGATTTCACGCACTGCTCATGGAGCGTGAAGCGAGAAGCGCCCTGGAAGACGCAATGAGTAAACTTGACACGCTTGAGGGGCTCTTAGCCATCTGCGCAAACTGCAAGAAAATTAAGAACGATGATGACTCATGGCAGAGCGTGGAAACCTATATCGCCGACCGGACCGACGCAAAATTTACGCACGCCGTTTGCCCCGATTGCTCGCGAGAGCTCTATCCCGAATTCGAATCGTAAACGGCCACGGCAGCCACTGATTTGGCGACCGAAGGGCATTCAACCCGCGTCAAAAGATTCGCGCCATCGCTAGCCCCAGGAATAGCGCAGCCACCCCGAGCGTATTCTGAGCCGTCAGGTTCAGTATGGCCAACGCATACTGATTCTCTCGAAAGAGGCCGGCTGTCTCAAAGGCGAACGTGGAAAATGTCGTGAAGGCCCCCATAAAACCGGTGAGTACAATGATGCGGCTATCGCCATCCCACCCCCACTTCTCGACGGCAACGGCGAAGAAGGCCCCGAAGAGGAAGCAGCCTGTCATGTTGACGGCGAAGGTGTGCCATGGGAATGGCCCCGGGGCCAAACGCTGGACGAGGACGGCACAGCCGTAGCGGGAAAGTGTGCCTAATCCGCCAGCGACTGCAAGTAGAAGAAGTTTTGTTGCCATACGCGCCACTCCGTTGAAAGCTCCTCAGCGCCGCGATGGCGGCAAAGCAAATTACTCACCCACGAGGAGTTACACGATGAGCGCCAGATTACCATACCCGAAGACCGAACTAAATAGGCTCCACCCAAAAAAACGACGCGCCGGCCAATCGCGGAGACTGGCCGGCGCTTTGGCTATTTTCCTTCTGACAGAATCCTGTTGCGCGCATGGTTCTAGTTTCTCTGGCCTCCGCCGCGTCCACCGCCGAATCCGCGCCGCGCGGTTTTTTCTGTCCAGGTGACAAGTTGTTCTTCCGAAAGTTGTTTGGCCATCAGTGTATCCAATCCCGATTTTTGTTCTTGCGAAATCGTCCGCAAGGATTGGAAGTCCTGGTTGGCAAAGGCTTCACTGCGGGCCTTGTCCGAGCTGACCACGTAATCAGCGATCATAGTTAGGCAAGCGTTCTGCTTTTCTTCCGCGAGGCCAAAAGCGGCGAGGGTGTTCGCCATCATGTCCCACTGTCTGTTGAAAGTGCCCAGCGACTCGGTGGCCGTCGCCGCCTTGTCAGCCGACACAATCATCCCAAGCGCCGCTTGTAGGGAGTCACGCTCCTTCGTGGTGATTTCGCGGAGCGCCTGGAAATTACCCCTTCCACCCCCGCCTCCACCGCCTCCCTCTTCGCGCCAAGCCTGCCGGGCCTCGCGCATAGCCGCGTTTTGGCTCGTACGGGCCGCGATGTAGGCG
>JAPYPO010000755.1 GCA_029937645.1 Candidatus Hydrogenedentota bacterium | reverse complement strand
GTATTTGCGGACGGCGAGTTATCGTTTACTATCCATATCGAATTCGAGGGTCAAGAGGTCGCCTTTTCAGTCGAGGGTGCTGTTGATGGAAACTCTTTTGTCGGGAGCGTCGAGATCCCGAACGCTGGCGAGTTTCCAATAACCATGACCCGCAAGCCGATCGTAGAATTAGGCAACCCCGTCGGCACCTGGACAGGTCAGCAGGAGAACGGCGAGCCGTATTCCGTCATCATCGCCGGGTCTGCCGGCGCGTATACAGGAACGTTGGAGGGGGTGATGGGTACCCTGGAGCTCTCAGACATTTCGTTCGCGGACGGCGAGCTTTCATTTACTTTTCGTTTTGAATTCAATGGCCAGGAAAACGTCTTCACAGCCAAGGGCGCCATTGATGGAGATTCTCTGGAGGGGAGTGTCGCGATCCCCGGAGGAGGCGAACTTCCAATAGCCCTGACTCGCGAAGCGGCCGTGGACTTAAGCGGCGCCATCGGAACCTGGCATGGGATGATCAATGGGGCACCCGCTACGCTCGGCATCGGCAAATCATCCTCTGGCGAACTTGTGGGCACGATTGAAACAAACACAGGGGTTGTAGACTTGTCCGAAGTCGACTTCTCCAATGGCAGACTATCCTTTTCAGCCAGACTCGATACGGGAAGCGGATGGATGGTATTGGATTTTGATGGCCCAATCCAGGGAGATGACTATGGCTCAAATGTCAACGTCGAGGACCTTGGAACATTCCCCCTTTCTTTCTCCCGCGCGCAGGGCGGAGATTTCGAAGATTCCGTTGCCTCCGCATCCAGCAGCGATTCCAGTAGATCGGTGGGCGACTGGGAAGTTGTCTTCGACATCCGGGGCAATTCGCGAAGCGCGACATTGAAGATTACCAAGAGTGATGGCGGCACGCTCTCCGGTAATTGGAGTAGTCAGTTAGGAACGAGCGACCTCAGAGACGTACGGGATGACGGCAACTCGCTGACCTTCAACCGCACCCTGGAGCTTGGCGGGAATTCTATTGACCTATCCTACAGCGCCACGATCAATGGGGATGCTATCCATGGCACCATCTCAACGGGTCAGTTTGGGGATATCCCCTTCGAAGGCCAGCGCGTCGTCGGCGGCGGGCTGGCGGCGCTTGCGGGGACCTGGAATCTAGCGATTGACGCGAGCGGGAATCTCATAAGCATCACGTTGAACATCGCCGACGAGGAGGGCGTCGTGACGGGCACATGGGGCAGCGACCGATTCGGCGAAGTGGCACTCACAGACCCAACCTACGATGGGGGCGCCATCGCTTTCGCGGTGGCAATCGACACGCCCAACGGCGAATTTAGCGTTTCGTTCAGCGGCTCCGTCGACGGAAATGAGCTATCGGGAAAACTGGAGTCCGACTTCGGATCTTTTCCCGTTACAGGTACGAAGGTGGAATAGCGATAGGTGCCCGAGACGAATCGGCCTTCTGGTTGTAGCGAGTGCCACCGGTTTCACGTTCGTATCAGAAATTCCGATGGAGTGGGTCTAAGCCCGGAGCGGGTCGAGGCCCCCAGTGTATTGCTTCATGATTGACCCGACTTCATTTGTCATTGCGAGCGAAGCGAAGCAATCTCTTTTGGCAAGCGGACTCATGTTGAAGAGATTGCCACGTCGCTCCCTGCGGTCGCTCCTGTTAAGA
>JAPYPO010000167.1 GCA_029937645.1 Candidatus Hydrogenedentota bacterium | reverse complement strand
AATCGATGCCGGCGGATCTCAAGATGACTCTTCCAAATGGGAAATCCGGGCTTGACCGCGTTGCGCTTAAGGTCGAGGAGTAACCCTATTGATGGCGGCTGATGCGGCTCCCTGCGCGATGAGTATCTACTCGTCTCCCTACTCTTTCCTGCGCGGCAACAAGAGAATTTGTCCCAAAACACCCTGGATTGCGGTAGGGCACTGCGAGATAATTGAAAAAATGCGGAGACTCGACATGCGTATCGTATCAATGTTACCAACGTGCGTGGCCGTCGTTGCGCTTCTTGCCTTTCCTGTGGCCAGCGAGGTGATTTTCGAAGATCCTCGGCCCCTGCATCCGAGTATGCTGAGTGACGATTTGTCTGATAGCGATCCCCAATTTGCCACCGATAGTCAAGGGAACTGGGTAGTTGCGTGGTTCCAGCATGCTTCCCTAGTCTCTTCCTTCTCCAACGACAACGGGGAAACCTGGAGCGCCCCGGCGCTCGTCCACCCCGCCACACCAGACCCATTTTCGCTGAGTATCGCATCGGCTGGAAACGGACGCTGGCTACTGGCGGTGACAATAGATCACGAAGGGATTTACGTTACGCGTTCCGAGGACAATGGATTGAGTTGGTCAACGCCGGTTCTAATAGAGCCGGAGCAAGACCCCACCCCTCGTTGGCACATAACCGAGGGTAGAGCGTCGTACCCCTATATGGCGACGGACGGCGACGGCACTTGCGTCGTCATGTGGAGTTCGCGATATAGGCTCAGTCTCGCGCGCTCCGAAAACGGACATAAGATTCGTATGTCGCGCTCCCTGGATCATGGTGCCACCTGGAGCGCCCCCGTCGACATGGACCCGGTACAGGTAAGCCTGGGCGGCCCATCTATTTCACCTCGTATCATCCACGATGGCGCAGGTCATTGGGTCGCCGTCTGGGATACCTGGTTCAAGCGCGAGGATCACCCTGAATACGGTAACGACCGAGAAATCATGGTGTCGCGATCAACAGACAATTGGGCAACCTGGAGCCCGCCAACAGCCCTAAACACAGACGCAGCCACAAGCGGGGACAATAATTCTAATCCTGATTTGGCTACGGATGGCCACGGCAATTGGCTAGCCATCTGGGAGGGGCGTGAGTTTGATACGTTTAAGGTGTCTCGGTCGACGGACGATGGAGCCACATGGAGTGACCCCGAAATCATCATCTTGCCTAGGTATGAATTGAGGCTTGCATCCCGTGCATTTTCCGGCTTGGCGACTGATAGGCGGGGCGAATGGATAATCACCTGGCAACTGTATGTTACCAATGCTCTTGGTGATCCAACTACGGTCAATCGTCTTATCATGAAGTCGTCCTCGCGCGATATCGGCCGCACCTGGAGCGATCCGGAGCCGATCTATCTCGTCGATATTGGTGTCGTAGATTATCCAGTCTCTGTGGCCTATGGCGGCAGCAACAACTTCCTCGCAATTTGGTCGGCGCGTGAGGATGGGGATGTAGAGGGGGATATCTTTATCGCCCGTGGTTCCAAGCGCATAGAAAAAGTACCTGCGAGCGAACCACTCGCTTTGCTTATATTGACCGCCGTGTTGCTCTTCTTGACCACGCTGTGCTTAAGGTCGGGGAGTAACCCTATTAAAAGCGACTGATGCGGCTCGTTTCACAAACGGAATTACTATTCATAAAATCAAGAGCGGCAATCAAGCGCAGGGAAGCGATGCTGCGCGCAACGCATCTTGCGCGGCCTGAAAATCTTCGGGGGGTGGCGCGGTAAAGCTCAGGCGTTCGCCCGAGACGGGATGCGTAATCCCCAAGAGTTCGGCGTGCAGGGCCTGGCCCTCTAGTGACTCAAGGCCTGATCGAAGATCTTCGCCCACCTTCCACCGGTGATAGTCCGTAATCCCATACACCGGATCGCCCAGAACAGGCCGCCCGGCGAATCGCAGGTGAACACGAATCTGGTGCGTCCGCCCCGTTTCCAACTGCAGCGACACGACGGACGCGATGCCGAAGCGTTCCACGACGTGGAAATGGGTGACCGCTTCGCGGCTCTTCACGCCGGTAACCGCCATACGGCCGCGATCACTCAAGCTACGCCCGATCGAGGCGCGGATGACCCCTCGATCTTCCTTGAACTCCCCTTGAACCAGCGCCAGATACCGTCGGTCAAACGTGTGCTCGCGCGCTTGTTTCGACAGCGAGTCGAATGCGATCTGCGTTTTCGCCACCACCATGACGCCGGAAGTGAACCGGTCGAGCCGGTGGATGATGCCGGGCCGAAGCGGATCCGCGCCGAATCCCGAAAGGGTTCCCGTAGGCCGCTCAAAATTTGCGCAGTGGAACAGCACCGCGTGGACCAGCGTGCCCGTGTAGTGGCCCGGCGCGGGGTGGACGACAAGGCCGGACGGTTTATTGATAATAAGGACATCCGCGTCTTCGTGCAGCACGTCCAGCGGAATATCTTCGGGAATAAGGTCAGACGTCGGCGCTGGCGGTAGCGTAACCGAAATTTGCTCGTCCAACCCCACACTCCGACTTGGACGGAGCAACGGCTGCCCCTTGACCGTGACACCACCGTCCTTGATAACCTTTTTCAGGAATGATCGCGTAGCGTCCGGAAGCGCCTCCGACAGGAATACATCAAGGCGCATACCCCGATGCGCTTCATCCACATCGAAGACCCGTTCCGAATGAGTGTCGCCGCTTGTTTGAGCCATCGCTCGGTTACCCCATAAAAAAACGGCAGGGCTGCATGGCAACCCTGCCTGACTGTGGTGTATTGGATAGTAGAATTTACTCGTTCGCAGCAGCCTGCCGTGCCACGGCCTTAGCCAATTTACGGCGGCGTTTCTCGCTGGGTTTTTCGTAGTGCTTCACCTCTTTGAGGCGCTGCATCAGCCCTTCTTTATTGCACTTCTTCTTGAAACGACGAAGCGCCTTCTCAAAAGGCTCATCTGGTCTAACCCGAACTTTCGTCACGCGATTCCAACCTCCCTCCTACAATGGGATTTGTTGTGGACAGGGAACGATCCGGACGCATCCACCGACATGAAACTCCAAATGTGACGGTTTTGGACAGGACACGGAACCCCTTCCGAAGCGCATATTCTAGCACGAGCCGCTACGCCTGTCAATCATCGAGACGGTTCAATCGATACCCTGTGGCGCGAAAAAGTCCTGCATGTTTTGGTACACTCTCGCGATGCGATGGCGGAATCTATCGAGGGATTTCACATGAACGAACATGAGAACAGCGAATCTCCCACCCCGGAACATGCGGATGCCCAGGGATATAAGGGCATACAAGAGTACCGGGGCGAGCGCGATATGGACGCGTTCTGGGGCGCCGTGAATATCGAGAAGGAGCCCATGAAGCAGAAGTGGTATATCCCTCTTCTCGTGCTGCTCGTGGTGTTGAGTGTGCCGTGGTACCGGAGCGAAGGGCATATGGGCACGATCATCCTCGGGTTTCCCCTCTGGATTTGGACGGCGCTCCTCTGTGCGGTGGGGGCTTCCATTTTGACCGCGATCGGAATTCTCGCCTTCTGGAAGGACGACGACCCTGAGTAGCGCGGCGGTCGATACAGGCCCAAACGGTGGGAATTCCATGCGATGAGCAATAGCGACGTTCAACTGGGGATTGCGCCGATCGTCGTTCTTGCTCTCTACCTGGTTCTGATGGTGGGGATTGGCTGGCTCGGCCGGATTAGCAGCAAGGAAAAATCGCTACGCGATTTCTATCTCGGCGGGTCAAGTTTTGGCGTATTCGTCCTCTTTCTGACCCTCTTCGCCACCCAATACAGCGGCAACACCATGCTAGGATTCGCCGGACGCTCCTATCGGCAAGGCGGTACCTACGTCGTCAGCGTCATGTTCATGGTTCTGACCATTTCGATAATCTCGCTCTACGGGCCCCGCCTGTTTCGACTCTCCAGAAAATTCGGATACATCACGCCAGCCGACTACATCTACCATCGCTTCGGGTCGCACCCGCTTCGCGTCCTATGCGTCATTCTCTTCTGCTGGGGCCTGGCAAACTATATCCTCGAGCAACTCGTGGCCATGGGCCATGCGGTGGAAGGACTCTCCGGCGGGCGCATCTCATTCATGACCGGAGTCGTTCTACTCGTGATCGTCATGCTCACCTACGAAACCCTCGGCGGCATGCGTTCCGTAGCCTGGACCGATGCCATTCAAGGGACGCTCCTCTTCGGCGGCTGCTCCATCATCCTCTATATCATCTTGACGAGCGAAGGCGGCCTGCCCGCGGCCACCGCGATCATTGCGTCCGAGCAGGGCCAGCCCGAAAAGCTGCAAGTGCCCGGTTTTGCAGGCATCCGCACCTGGGTCAGCACCTTGATTCTGCTGATGTTCGGCGTGTCGGTTTACCCTCACGCCATCCAACGCTTCTTCTCCGCGCGTACGCTGAAGACCCTGCGCATTTCTCTGGCCGGAATGGCCTTCATGCCCTTCATAACCACCCTGCTCGCCTTCGTCCTCGGATTCATCGCCATGAGCCGCTTTCCCGGCCTGTCTCCCTTCGAAAGTGACCAAGTCACTCTGCTCATGCTCCTCGATATTATCAACGAAAGCGCATTCATCCGCTGGCTCGTCATCATCGTTTTCGTCGCACTCGTCGCGGCCATCATGTCCACCACGGACTCAGCGCTGCTCTCGATCCAGAGCATGATCACCAAAGACATCTACAGCGTCTACATCAATCCAAACGCCAGCCAGCGAAATTTACTGTGGACCGGAAAGCTATTCGGCTGGGTGCTCATCGCGTTCTTGGTAGGCATGACTTGGGTATCCCAGCAGACTGAAAGCTCCTTATGGACGCTTATCAAACTCAAACTGGAATTCATGGTTCAGATTTCGCCCGTGTTCCTCTTGGGGTTATTTTGGCGTCGCCTCCCCGGATCAGTCGTGCTCGCTGGCGTTTCGACAGGAACCGCCATCACGCTCGTCCTGTGGGTGGGCGCCGCGCTCGGATATTGGGACACGGCCGCGCGTTCGCCCTGGGGCATTAGCGCGGGCGTTTGGGGGCTCGCGGTGAACTACAGCATCTGCATCGTCGGAGGACTCATGGCGCCCCAGCATCCCGTTGCCGGGCGACCCACCGGAGAACGCTGAATCAACCCGGGTGGCACCGCCAAACAAGTTTGACGGTGCCACACATTTAACCGATGGGTCCAAATGTCGGGCCCAGATATCTCACCGGTCTAGCACCCAACTCAACTACCGAAAGTTCTTACTCGATGCCCTCTATCAATCAAAGCGAAGCCATCCTCAGCGGTCAATCGCTCGAACTAGGCTACGGCGGCCAGCCCATCTTGCACGACGTTTCCGTGACCCTCCACGAGGGCGAACGCATTGGCCTAATCGGACGGAACGGGGCCGGGAAATCCACGCTTCTCCGCATTCTTGCGGGCATTCAGCAGCCGGATCAGGGGCTCGTCACCCGCAGACAGGGGCTGCGCGTCGGCTACCTTCGGCAGACCTACAAGCCCGAAGAAGGCGTAACCGTCGGCACCATCCTAGAGAAAGCCGGTAGCCGACTCCTGGAGATGATCGCCGATTTCGACGAAACGGGGGAGCGGCTGGGGGATCACGCCCTCACGACGGATGAACGCGCCCAAGTGGAAGCGCGGCATGAGCAGTTGCAACACGATCTGGCGCTCAACGGCGCGTGGGATTTCGCGAAAGAAAAGAAACGCGTATCGACGGCGCTCCAGACGCCCGAACCCGATCGCCTGTTGACCACCCTATCCGGAGGAGAACTGCGGCGTGTCGACCTGGCCGCGACCATCCTGGAGAAACCCGACGTTCTGCTGCTCGATGAGCCCACCAACCACATCGACATGGAAAGCGTCGAATGGATGGAATCGTTCCTCCGCGATTTTTCTGGGAGCGTGGTGTTGGTGACGCACGACCGGTATTTTCTGGATCTGATCGTCACGCGCATCGTGGAAATCGAGTTCAATCGCGTTTACAGTTTTCCCGGGAGCTACGAGCAGTTCTTGGAATACAAGACGCAAGTCCTTGAATCCGAGGCCAAAGCAGAAGACGCGCGTCAGGGCATTCTGCGGCGGGAATTGGCGTGGGTCCGGCGTGGCGCAAAAGCGCGAAGCACCAAGCAGAAGGCCCGCCTCGACCGCTACGACGCGCTGGTCGATCAAGGCCCTCCGCAACAGCACAAGGAGTCCTACTTCGAGATTCCCGCGCCCCCGCGTCTGGGTAAAAACATTCTAGAAGTCGAAAATTTTTCATTCTCGTACCCAGACAAACCGCTCTTCAAGAATTTTTCGTTAATCATGCAAAAAGACATGCGTGTCGGTATTCTCGGTCCCAACGGCAGCGGCAAGACCACCCTCATCCGCGCGCTCATGGGGTTGGAAGACCGGGCAAAAGGAAAACGCAGGGTGGGCGATACCACCGAGTTCCTGTACATTGACCAGACGCACGAGGAGATGGACCCGGACAAGTCCGTACTCGATTTTGTATCCGGCGGCGCGCAGCACTGGGACGTCAACGGTCGCCGGATTCATGTCCCCGCGTACCTCGAAAAACTTCTCTTCGATATGGATTCCGTCCGCTCTCCCATGGGCAACCTTTCGGGTGGCGAACGAAACCGTATCGAGCTGGCAAAAAAACTGCTGCGCGGCGGTAACTTCCTCGTGCTCGACGAGCCGACCAACGATCTCGACTTGCCCACCCTCCGTCTGCTCGAAGAAGCCATCGTCGCCTTCGACGGATGCACCCTGGTCGTCAGCCACGATCGCTATTTTCTCAACCGCATATGCACCCATATCGTCGCCTTCCAAGACGACGGCGAACTCCTCGTAGTCGTCGGCAACTACGACGACTACCTGCGCGTTGTTGCCGCCGGGGCGGAAGGCGAATCGGCGACGCCCGTCTCTGCGCCTCGGACCGCCTCAGCGCTCAAGCCGACCAAGGCACCGGTTCAGAAGCTAAGCTACCAGGACAAACAAGATCTCGCGAACATGGAGGCGCTCATCAACACCGCCGAAAACGAGGTCCGCAGAATCGAGGCCCTCATGAGCGGCTCCGAATTCTACGCACAAGACTTTAAGCGGCAAGAGTCCACTGTGGCCGAATGCGACGCCGCCAAAGCAGAAGTCGCCCGCCTCTACCAACGCTGGGAAGACCTGGAATCACGCCGCGCCGGTGGAGCGCGATAAGATTTTGGGCTACGGCCTCACACGGCAGACCCTCCCAACTAACCGCTCTCTCCGGGCCGATTCCCAGGTCCAGTATGCATGGCCGCACACCGGTATGCAGGGTCACGCACCGGTATGCATGGCCACGCAGAAGTATAAAGACGACGCACGAACCTTCGCGTCAACGATCCGCGCCACTTCATCCGTTTACCTGATAGTTTTATAAATACATCGCCGCTCCGAATAAATTTCCAGACCGACTTGTAGTCTACACTCCGGTCGTCGAAACACGAGCGAACGCGAGACGTGGTCAACCGTCTGAAATTCTTGCGCTAGTATGTAACCAAGGAATGCCCATTAGGTACTTACTGGTTGTAGAAACACTATTAGTTTGAGTGTGATTCACGGAACTTCCGGCAACGATGTGGGTTAAATGTTGGAGACGCCCGAGGAGAGTTGTGCCGGAATGATCGCATCGCGAAACTTTCGGACGCAGCAGGGAATAAACGGCGGAATGGTATGCATTATTTCATATAAGAGTGACCGCTCCTTCCCTCCACGCGAATGTCTTTGGGAAAATGATGGAACATATTCCGGCACGAAAGCGTCTAAGTAGACGAGACTAAGATTACCTGTTTGGCAACAGAACCTGTTGAGAGGAAGAGGCATGATGGAGGCAGTAATGGAAAAAGCCATCGAACAGCGTTCGTTCACAAGACTCCCTTATGAGAAAAAAGTGAATTGGGTATGCGACACGACCGGTTTCGGGATCGCCGCGCTCAGCAATGTGGGCCGTGGAGGTATGGGCCTGCGCATCAACCGCTTCCTTGCGCCGGGACGCTTCATCGAACTTACGTTTCCGGAAATTTTCCGCAATGGAAAAACAGTGACGTTGCAGGCACGCGTCGCGTGGTCGAAGCCGACCCGGACGGCCTCCAACGAATACGAGTTGGGCGCGCACCTGCTCTATGACGACGTGGAGGTGCTGGGTTCCGTATCTGAAGTGTTCTATGCGGCCTTGAATGTGAACCAGGGCGCCCTAGCGGCAAGTCCCATAGGTTACCAAATCCCAGGAGACCTGCTCACCAAATCCTCCTGGGCCTCATAGGCTCTGCCGTGTTCCCAAGACACGGCGAAGCCACCTGCTCAGAACCCGTTCCACGGCGGCCCTCCCGCCGGGAGCGGGTTCCTCTTTTCCGGATCACCACTTTTCGGTGTACAGGGCATTCTTGGTGTACAGGACATTCTTGGTGTACAGGACATTCTTGGTGTACAGGAC
>JAPYPO010000166.1 GCA_029937645.1 Candidatus Hydrogenedentota bacterium | reverse complement strand
GAGTTAAACGATGCCGGCGGATCTCAAGATGACTCTTCCAAATGGGAAATCCGGGTTAATTAGCGGATCCCCGCCGTATATGTCGCCGGAGCAAGCCAACGGTGAGCCTATCGATGCGCGCTCCGATATCTTCTCTCTTGGCGTAACGCTGTATCAACTCCTATCGGGGCAACGCCCCTTCGAGGGCGGTACGGCGCCCGAGATTATGGCGAAGGTGCGGACCAACGACCGTGTGACACTCCGTTCACGGCGCCCGGATCTGCCCGAAGCGATCTGCCACATCGTTGAAAAAGCGACTGCCCACAGCCCATCGCTGCGTTATCAGAGCGCTGGTGACTTTTCCCGGGCTATGAAGATTGCCTTACAAGCCTTGGATAGAACGGGGAATGTGGCCAGCGAAGCCCTGGACGAAACAGCGAAGGCAAAGTCTTCTACCCCGCTTTCGCAGGGCGTTAAGCTGGGTATTGCCGCTGCCGTGTTTGGGGTTATCCTCATCGCTGCGTTGGCCTCGTACTTCCGTTCCTCGGGAAGTGGCCCGACGGAATCCGGCGTGACGGAACCCATAGCCGCGTCGACTCCCGCTTCCTCTGACATTGCACCACCCGCTGTCGCCGCCTCCGCGGCGACGCCTGCTCCGAGTGCCACTACATCGGGCGCCCCCACATCGAGCGCTACTGCAAGCGCTCCGGTTTCCATTAAGACGGCCGAAGTCACCCTCGCGACTCCGAAAGAAGCGCTTCAGGGCTTCTTCGAACTTTGGAGCCAAGGAGATTTCTCAGGGATGTACGATGTCCTCTCGCCGCAACGGCGTAAAGCTATAACCATGGATTCTTGGAAGGCGCAGTTGCAGAGCGAGCAGTCGACGCTGGGGCTCCCGAAGGGCTACAGCATCACCGGCCCCGTTCAAGACAACGGCGCCCGCTCGCTCTGGACTGTAGAAGTGACCTTTTCGAATAACAATGTCGACCCGCTCACGAAGACAACCTGGGTGGAACAAGCGGGCGCTGGTTGGCGCATTGGCAACGGTGGACTGGGCCCCATGCCCAAGAACAATTTCGGATTCAAATAGATTGGAGGGCATCATGCGATTTAGCAATCACTTCATTACGGCTGCGTTGGTCACGGTGTGCGTAGCACCGGCCGCGCTGGCCCAGGGCAAGGCGGCACTGGCCATTCCAACATTCAGAAATACCGCGGGCATCTCTTCGCAGATTTCGAATGGTTTGGTGGATATGCTCAGCACCGCGTTTATCAAGGCTAATAAATTTAAGATGATTGAACGAAATCAACTGAAAACGATTATGGCCGAGCAGAGCCTCGGCGCGAGCGGCGCGGTTGACCCTGCGACCGCGGCGCGAATCGGACAGTTGACGGGTGCGGGTTATATGTTGATCGGCAATGTGACCGAGGCCGGTGTATCCAACCAGAGGACCAGAGCCTTTGGTGCCACGATAGCCAAAGGTTCTATTCTGCTGGCCGTGGACATTCGGTTTGTGGACTCATCCACAGGGGAAGCCCTCTGGGCAGAAACCTTTATGGAATCTCGGACCTCCACCAAGGTGGGCGCACGCTATGTATTTGACTATCGAGTGGGCATCTGCAGCGACATCGCCCGATCTGTAGTCGACCAGGTCTCGATCAAGGCCCATACCAGTGTTTATCCACCCAAAGTTGTGAACGTTAGCGGTGACAAAGTGATGCTGAATTATGGTGAGATGATGTTCCTTCCCGGCGAAACATGGGATCTTTTTAGTCAGGGAGAGTCCATCGTGGATCCGGATACGGGCGAAGTCTTGGGCTCAAGCGAGGAGCAAATCGGTGTCGTGCAAATCGTCAAGAGTCTGCCGAAAATGACGGAGGCGCGACTGGTCTCGGGCGCGGCCGCCCAAGGCGCGGTATGCCGGAAGAAATCTGGCCCTCCGCAAAAGAAGAAGGCGAAAAAAGTAAATCCCTTTTAGTAGGATCTATAGGTCGTTATCACACGTAATCGCGAAGGAAATCGGTGACTTTCAAACGCGCGGATTTAAGAAAGGTATACCATGCGGAAACTATTCTCTTTTGCTCTGGTGGCGGTGCTACTCTGTGGCGCATCCGCGGAGGCTCAACGGGCTGTGATCGGCATCGTTCCCTTTAGGAACAGTACCGATTTGAGCGACAGGCTGGCTGAAGCGTTGGCCGACATGTTGTATACCGAATTGGTGAAGCCCAAAAAATTCCGTGTAGTCGACCGCGTCGCCTTGGGTACGATTATGGAAGAACAGAGCCTGGGGCAGAGTGGCGCTGTGGACCCGGCGACCGCTGCGCAGATAGGTAAATTGCGCAGCGCCGATTACATGGTGATCGGTACCGTGACCGAGGCGGGCACCGCGTCCAGTTCCGCCGGAATAGGCGGCGGTAGGGTCCCCGGACTCAGGAGAATACCCAAAATTCGACTAGGTCAAACTAAAGTATCGCTTGCGGTGGACATCCGGTTTGTGGACACGAGCACTGGGGAAGCGGTGTTCGCCGAAATGTTTAGGACTGAAAGCAAGAAATCCGGCGTAAAAGTAGGGGTCGTAGATTTCGAAGGTGAGAATCCTACCGGCGGCGCGTTGGGACGCGTGGTTATACAGAACATCTCCCGGAAGATCATGATGGCCGTGTATCCTGCAAAAATTTCGCGCATCAATGAGGCTGGGAATGAGGTTGTGCTCAACTATGGAGATGTATTATTTGACGTAGGAGAGGTGTGGGATGTTTACCGGCAAGGCGAGGAGATAGTCGATTTCGATACCGGCGAAGTCATCGGCAAAGAGGAAGTGAAGGTGGGGAGCATCTCTACAAGCAGAGTGCAGGCCTCTATGACCTACGCGACGATCACCGAGGGCGATATCCAGGTGGGAGATGTGTGCAGGCCTCCCTTCGTCGATCCCACTGCCGAGAAGAGCGACAAGAAGAAAAAGAAATCGGGCAGGTTCAAGAGAGGGAAGAAGAAATAAGATAGCGAATCTTATTCCTCGCTGCTCTGACCGCCCATCGCCCCGGAGCGCGATTTCGACACGCCTTCAAGGATATCTTCGGCAGGGGGCATCTCCTCTTTCCATGCCCACGTCTCGATCACGATGCCGTCGCGTGCGTAGATGAGAACCGGGGGAATACTCATAAATTCCGTGAGGTCGATTTGATTTACTTGGTGCAGGGAGAAGAGTGGCTCCTGAAATAACTGGAAATCGTCGAACTCCTGCATCGTGCCGCTGACGAGTGCGACCATATCAGGCAGATCTAGCGTCAGGTAGATCTCGTTCAACGCTTCCACCGATTCCTGGCAGTGAACGCAGCCTGCGTTCAGCATGGCGACGAGATACTCGCCCTTGCCCAGGTCGAACGCCTGGCCATCTATATTGAATACGAACTTGGAGAGGGGACGATCGGTGTCGACCGGTGCGGTGGGATCGCTGCTTCCGCCACTGGACGCGCCGGGGCTGACGGCCAGAAGTGCCAGGATAGCCACGACCGCCGCCGTCGCCGCGTAAACGGGGGCTGCCCATTGTGTCCGCTCCGTTTCCTCGGCGGCAGATAGATTTCGTGTACCAAACCAACCCGCGCCGAGCGCCGCGATCAACACGACGTTCTTGGCAAGGGTCTGGGGCGGATCGAGTGCGAGCCATGTGCCCAGGCACCCGCAATCGGTAAGTCCGTTCCATCGCCACGCGTAAAAAACCAGTGCGCTAAATACGAGCGTTAGCCCGGCGGTCGCCGCGTGGGTCGCGCCCTTCAAGCGTGTGGTCGACACCAACATCGCGCCCAGCACGGTTTCGATGCAGACGGCGCCATACGCAATGGATTTCACAAACGCGGGATCTTTGATAACGCCGTACGACGAAATGATGATTCTGAAGCCATCGATATCGTAGGCCTTCGCCGCCGCGCCCACGAGGAAAAAGAGGCCTACCGCAATCTCACACCAGCGTCCGAAGCGTTCCATGTCAGCCTATCTCCAGCAAGTGTCATCGTTTCTCAATAAGGCGATCCTACCGCATCGGCCAACCGGGTTGCCAAATAAGAAACGGGGAGGGCGAATACCCTCGCCCTCCCCGTGAATGCCCATTGCCTATCCCGGATATTTTCTCGAACATCTCCGCCGGTTTACAGTATCTCAGAAACGACGAACCTACGCGCTATGCTTGGCCAAATACGACGCCACGCCTTCTGCTGTCGGCTTCATGGCTTCATCACCCGCCGTCCAGTTCGCCGGGCAAACCTCGCCGTGCTCCTCGGTAAACTGTAGCGCGTCGAGTATGCGTAGCGCTTCGTCCACATTCCGGCCCAACGGAAGATCATTGACCAGCGCGTGCCGTACAATACCTTCTTTATCAATAAGAAACAGGCCACGAAGCGCGACGCCGCCCTCAAGAAGGACGCCGTAATCAGCGCTGATTGACTTTGTGAGGTCCGCGACCAGCGGGAACTGGACGTTGCCGATACCGCCTTCCGCGCGTGGCGTGTTTTTCCAGGCAAGATGTGTGAAATGGGAATCCACAGAAGCCCCGATGACCTGGCAATTGCGGTTCTTAAATTCATCTACTTTTTTATCGAAGGCAATGATTTCCGACGGGCAAACGAAGGTGAAATCCAGCGGGTAAAAAAACAAGACCACGTACTGGCCCTTGTAGTCAGATAGGGAAAACGTAGCGTTGAACGTGTTGTCCGACATAACGGCTGTTGCCGTGAATTCCGGTGCTGGCTGCGTAACGTGTAGCGACATTGTACTTCACTCCTTCGGCCCCGTAGAGCCCTTGTTCTGTTGATTGCTTCGGAAAAATGCCACGGTTGGGCAGAATCTTATTACGTGAGATTCGCGTAGGTGGGTCCGCTCAAGGCCGGGGCAGGAAAATCAAGTATAATTTTAGAACAATCTTTGGTAGGCATTCAACAATAGATCAATTCCTCTATAGGAGATGCTCTAGCAATCAGAATGGAGCGTCCAATCGAATCCACTAAGCAGCCCGACATTGGCATGCCCCCGGTCGTGGGGGACCGCCCCCGCGTCCTGATATTGGGCTCGATGCCCGGCGAGCGGTCGCTTCGAGCGCAGCAGTATTATGCCCACCCGACGAACGCCTTCTGGCCCATCATGGAGGATCTTCTGGAGATGCCAAGCGACGCATCGTACCCAGCGAGACTGCGCGCGATGAAGGCGAACCGGATCGCGTTGTGGGATGTAGTCTATTCGTGCCGTAGACGCGGAAGCCTGGATTCAAACATCGAAAAATCGACGGTGGTTCCCAACGATTTGGACGGGTTGCTTTCCACACATCCAACCCTGAAGGCGATCGTATTTAACGGCAAGAAGGCGCAGGAACTCTTCCTCCGACACATCGCGAAGCAGGGACACCTGGACGCTACTGAAACTGCGCTGGTTGCTCTTCCTTCGACCAGCGCGGCTCATGCCTCGCTCAGCCGCGAAACCAAGTGCGATCAGTGGCGCGTGATTTTGGATTTCCTGGGATCGTAGTGCATTGGCTCATAAGGAATCGGACTCATGTTCGCCCACGAAAACCACCTTTTCTGTCTTTGCGAGGAGCGACCGGAGGAAGCGACGTGGCAATCTCTTCAACATAAGTCCGCCTGCCAAAAGAGATTGCTTCGCTTCGCTCGCAATTACAAATTAAGTGGTATATATATTTAATCGAGAGACGAACCCCTATGGAAAATATTGACTTGGCGCTGCTTGATCGGTGGGTGCATCACCGTGACGCAGAGGCATTCTCGGAATTGGTCAAGCGTCATGCCGCGATGGTGTTCGGCGTGTGCAGGCGAATTCTCCGTAACGAGGCCGACGCTCAGGATGCGGCGCAGGACTGTTTCGCGGAGCTGCTTCGCATGTCGCCGGATGCGTCCCCTGTTAAGTCTTCGCTCGGAGGCTGGCTTCACACCTCGGCAACGCACCGGGCGCTCGACCGGCTCAGGTCCGATGCCCGGCGCGCTGGACGCGAGGAAGGGTTCGCAAAGGGAATGGCTTCGAATCGAGAGGATGCAGATCTTGACGACCTTCAAGGCTACGTCGATGAGGCCATCGCGAATCTCCCTCCGAAACTCCGCGATCCGGTCGTCCGACATTTTCTTGAGGGGCTATCGCACCGGGAAATAGCCGAGACAACCGGAGTCGCGCGGCGGACGGTATCTAGCCGCATCACAAAGGGAATTGATGACGTTCGCGAGCACCTGGAAAAGCGTGGCGTCACCATCACGTCCTCAGCGCTGGCATCGCTTCCTACGGTGGAGGGGGCGCAGGCTGTGCCGTTGGCGTTGAGGGCGGCGTTGGGGAGATTCGCGCTGTCCGAAGGGCTGGTCGCCACTTCGGCAAAAGCTGGAGGCACGACCGGAACGTTGGGACATTTAGCGGCATTAGGAGGGATTGTCATGACGAGTAATAAGGCTGCTGTTGTTGTGGTTTTGACTTTGCTGATCGCGCTGGGCTTGTTCTGGGCGTTGACGCGGGGCGGCGAAACGACCGTTTCTACTATCGACGATCGCATCTCAGGTGAAGCAGCCGTCGAAGAACCTGTGTTCATTCTCGCGGAGATAGAGAATGAACCAGCAGCGGACGAGGCCACTCCCCTCGCTATCGCGGAAGAGGGCATAGAACCCCTTGTTAGTCTTAATGAGGAAGAAGCGCCAACGGTGGCCACTTCTTCCATTTCGGGTTATGCGGTCGATGAACTTGGGCAGCCGGTGCCCGGAGCAACCGTGGTGGCTGCCTACGAGATAGGTGTGAATGGAGAGACAGGCATCAATTACCTCAGCCTTAGCGGGCGGCCCGAAAATCAATATAGAACAACCGCCGATAGGAATGGAGAATTTGTCATATCGGGCATTCGCCATCGAGGCCAAGCGCAGCTCTACGCAGAAGGACCTGGGATGCAGGGGTATGCCCATGCCGACACGCGTCGAGGCGATTTGTTCGAAGGTGTCGAGATCACGCTGAAGGAGGGACTCTCCCTCTTTGGACGGGTGCTGGGGCCGGATGGAAGACCCGCGCACGGCGCAGCGGTGCGCGTGGCCGCAATGATTCGCTGGGAAGGAGACCTGGGTGATCCCTCCACCATATGCGATGAGTCCGGCGAGTTTCAGCTCGTATTCTCTCGTTCTACATTGGCCTTCTTATTGGTAACTTCATCTGTGGGCGATGCCTTGTTTGAAAATATATCCGTATTTCCGGATGCATTTGTGGAACTTCGACTGCCCGAATACGCGACAATCGAAGGAGAAGTGACCCACGCAAATGGAGAGCCAGCCGAGGGCGTACGCATCTATGTCGACTCCAACAATACCTTCACCTATTCAGCCGACAGTATCACCCCGCACGGGGTTGGCATCGCGTATGAGAGTTGGACCGATTCGCTTGGCCGCTACGAAATCTCAAGTGTGTTTCCTGATTCCAGATATCGAATCGTGGTGAGGAGCGAGTCTGACACTGAAATTTCGCCTGTGGAAGCGTTGGGGGCGCTGGAGCCCGGCCAGACTCTTCGGCGGGACATTACGCTAGAGGAGCTTGTGACAATTGATGGTACGGTCGTGAGTAATCTTGATGGGACGCCGATTCCTGAGGCTATGGTGTCAGTTTCGACGGGGCTGGATCCAAGCTCCAAACCATCAAGTGAGTTGAGCACAACAGCAGACGAAGAGGGTCGTTTTTCTCTCGAGGTTGCCCTCGCTTCCGGAGATTATTATATCGTCCCTTACTACGACCGCTCGTCCTGGAGGGATGCAGCCCCGGCGTTCGGACAGCGCGTGCATTTGAGTCCCAGCGAACGAACCGAATTACGTCTTGAAATGGACCCTCCCTTTTCCATTACGCTTCGGGTCACGGATAGAAACGGAGTAGCAATTCCAAGAGCAGGAATCGGTGGAGAGTGGCATTGGGACGATGGGATGAGCACCTACTCCACCGGTTGGAGGACCAATCAGGACGGACTTTTTTCTCACGCCGGTTTCGCGCCCTTTGGAACGTACTCCCTGAGCGTGAATGCCACTGGATTCCTTCGCGTTGAGGATTTGGACTACGGGGGGCGACCGGGCGAAGTATTTCCAGAAGAGACCGTCGTCTTGTATGAGAGCACGGGCGCGGAGGGCATCGCCGTCGATGCCGATGGTGTGCCCTTGTCCCGAACGATCTTGAAGGTCCGAGTGCGAACGGAGGGTGAGAGTAAATTCGAGTTTGAAGTAACGACGAACGGTCAAGGTTATTTTCTGGTTGAGCGGAAACTGCCTGCGGCTACGGCCACGCTGAATATTTCGACGCGCCCTGGGAACCCCGGCTCTCCATTGATGCCTACCGCGTGGCGCTCGGATCTCATTTCCTTCGAGCCAGGGCTAATCCATGATCTCGGCACGATTGTCTTGGAGGCGGGCGGCGAGGAAGAATAGCTGCGGTCGCTTACGCTCCTTCCTTTAGGACAGAATCCATTGAGTGCCACCTTCAAACTTGTTTGGAGGTGATG
>JAPYPO010000165.1 GCA_029937645.1 Candidatus Hydrogenedentota bacterium | reverse complement strand
GGAGATGCCGGGCGCCCCCTCCCGGCATCTCCACCCCCTATTTTAGGGCTGCATTCTTCCTCTACACTTCCTACCCATTGCTACTACTTGCCCTACCCGCAGCTACAGGCCCTGCCCACAGCTACTCTCAGCGATCGAGTTTTATTCATGGATCTACTGGTTCGCAGGCTCCCTTTTGCTGTAGAGGGCATCCCCCCTTATAATCGTCTGTCACAGGGAGGGAACCATTGATGACTGATCGCTTGCTGCGCCTTCGCGCTAATTTATTGGACGAGAAAATCGACGCCCTCATCCTCGCGCCGAGTCCCTCCGTACGCTACTTCACCGGAGAGGATTTCGAAGCGAACGACCGAACCTTCCTGCTCGTCATTCCGGCGAAGGGGAAGCCCGTGGTCGTCATTCCTGCCTTTGACGAGGGCATCTGGCGTGAGCGCTCTGAAGTCGAGGCTGAGTTGTTCGGGTGGGAAGACACGGACGGCGCGAGCAGCGCGCTTGCCTCCGCCCTCGGAACGCTGGAGAAATCCGACACGCTGGCCATCGAACCCCTGTTTCTGCGGGCTCAGGAATACGAGATGATCCGCGGCGAACTTCCGCAATCCAAATTCGTTTCGGCCGAATCCATCATCGCTCCGTTGCGGATGCAGAAAAGCCACGAAGAAATCGCAGCGCTGCGCCAGGCCGTCGCAGTGGGCGAGCATGCGTTGGCCCACCTCATCCAGGAGGTCCGCGTTGGTTCAACCGAGCGGGCGCTGAAGGGTCGCCTCATCAGCCTCTTATTCGAGCATGGGGGAGAAGGGGTCTCTTTCGGCCCCATCGTTCTTTCCGGGCCGAAGAGCGCGCTGCCCCACGGGATTCCCGACGAGCGCGCCCTGCAAGTGGGAGAACTTCTCCTCATCGATTACGGCACGAGTGTGAGCGGTTACCACTGCGACATCACGCGCACCTTTGTGGTTGGCGCCGATCCCAGCCCGAAGACCCGCGAAGTCTACGAAGCCGTCCTCGCCGCCAACGCGCGTGGACGCGCTGCAGCCCGGCCAGGCATCACCGCCGGTGCAGTCCACGCCGCCACGCAAGACGAATTCAAGGACCCGAAATACAAGGGCTATCTCACCCACCGCACCGGCCACGGCCTCGGGCTCGACATCCACGAAGGCCCATCTCTCATGGAAGGCAACGAGGAAGTTTTGCAAACCGGCGCCGTCATGACCATCGAGCCGGGCCTTTATGAAGAAGGCTGGGGAGGGGTGCGCATCGAGGACGACCTGGTTCTCACCGAGGATGGCGCAGAATCGCTAACCACCTTCTCAAGAGAGTTGCAAGTCATTGGGCGGTGAGCCGCTAAGCCTCTTGGCTATAAAAAGATAAAAACAATATTAAGCATAAAAATGCCAAGATCATGTACTTCGGAAGATTAACAGCCAATGCCTTGGACGATCCCCTGTAAGTAATTTGTTTAAATATTCTTAGGCGGTTAATTCGCCCGTACTCCCGTTATCTCCAGCGCGCGGAAGGCCAACGAGAGGTTCGCCCACATAAAGCCTCTTTTGCAACTAAAATCGCTTGTAAATAGGGACTATATTTGACATTCCCTACCCCTATTTAGTAGTATTCCGGGTTGTTGACGCGAGGAGGGCGCTGTGGCCCACCCAATTTCCTCGCCCCGATTCTCCTCGCGTGAATCTCCCGGTAACAATTAACCAGAAAGGTGTACATGCGCAGCATATCAACCGAGGGAATGTACGTCCCATTCTACGAGCACGATGCGTGCGGATTTGGCTTTGTAGCCAATATCGATGGGGAACAGTCCCATTCCGTCGTGCTTCAGGGCATCCAAGTTCTTGAGCATCTCGTCCATCGTGGCGCGAGCGGTTGTGATCCGGATACAGGCGATGGCGCAGGGCTCCTTTTCCAGTTGCCGCACACCCTATTCGCCACGGTAGCCGAAGAACTGAGTTTTGAATTCCCCGGCGCAGGTGCCTATGGCGTGGGGATGGTATTTATGCCCCACGATGCGGGGGATCGGGCGCTATGCCGTCGAATTATCGAGCGAACCCTGGGGGATGAGGGCCAGATCCACCTTGCTTGGCGGGACGTGCCGCGCGATTCCAGCGCGTTGGGCTGGCTGGCCCGCGAAGGCGAACCGGTCATCGAGCAGGTCTTCATCAAGCGCGGTAATGGGCTCGACCAGGGGGCTTTCGAGCGTAAACTCTACGTCATCCGAAAAGAGATCGAGCGCGAAGTCTATTCTTCAAAAATTGCTCAGAAAGCCCAGTTCTACATCGCCAGCTTTTCTTCCCAGACGATTTGCTACAAGGGATTGATGCTGGCCCACCAGATCCACAAATATTATGCCGACCTTTCCAACGAACTTTTCCGGTCGGCGATCGCGTTGTGCCACCAGCGTTACAGCACGAATACGCTGCCCACATGGCCGTTGGCGCAGCCCTTTCGCTACGTGTGCCACAACGGGGAAATCAACACCCTGCGCGGTAACCTGAACATGATGAATTCGCGCGAAGCCCATCTCGCCTCGCCCCTGTTTGGCAGCGACATCAGCAAGATTCCGCCCGTCCTCACCGCGGGCGCGAGCGACAGCGCAAATTTTGACGAAGCCTACGAATTGCTCGTGATGGGTGGCCGCTCGGTGGATCACGCCATGGGCATGATGATTCCCGAGCCCTGGTCCGGTCACGAGAGCATGCCGGACGCCCGCAAGGCCTTTTACGAATACCAGGCGAGCATGATGGAGCCCTGGGATGGACCCGCGGCGATGGCCTTTACCGATGGTACGCGCGTCGGCGCCGTCTTGGATCGCAACGGGCTGCGTCCCTCCCGCTATTGGATTACCGACGACGGGTTCGTGGTTCTTTCATCCGAAGTGGGTGTGCTCGATATCCCACAGGAGCGCATCATAGAGAAGGGCCGTTTGCAACCGGGCCGCACATTCCTCATCGATACCGAAGAGCAGCGCGTGGTCAGCAACGAGGAGGTCAAAGATCGGCTCGCGGCGCGCCATCCCTATCGAGAATGGATCAAAACCCACCGGGTTACGCTTCCCAAACAAGTGGATGCGACCAACCACCGCGCTCCGGAGAAGGTCTCCCTTCAGGAACGACAACAAATTTTCGGGTACACCAAAGAAGATGTGGATGTGCTTCTCGCACCGATGGCGACTTCGCCGACCGGCGTGGAACCCACTGGTTCAATGGGCAACGACACGGCGATCGCGGTGCTCTCGAAGCGGCCGCAGCTCATTTTTAATTACTTTAAGCAGCTCTTTGCCCAGGTGACGAACCCGCCCATCGATTCCATTCGTGAGCAGATTGTCATGTCCCTGGAGACGACGATTGGTGAGGAGCGCAATCTCCTCGACGAGACCCCCGAACATTGCCGTCAACTCCACCTGTTGTCGCCTATCATCACCGACAGCCAGTTGTCGTATATCAGGCAGTTGGACAAACCGGGGCTGAAGGCCACCACCATCTCAACGCTGTTTCCGGCAGACCAAGGGCCCGAAGCCATCGAAGGCGCGCTGGTGCGCGTGTGTGCGGAGGCGGAAGAGGCGGTTGACGCGGGCTACACCCTGATCATTTTGTCCGACCGCGGCGTGGATGAAAAACACGCGGCCTTGCCAAGCCTTTTGGCGACGGGCGGCGTGCATCACCACCTCATTCACGAGCAAAAACGGACGAGTTGCGGGATTATCGTCGAGACCGGCGAGGCCCGCGAAGTCATGCACATGGACCTACTGACGGGCTACGGCGCGGGCGCGGTCTGCCCGTACCTTGCCTACGAAATACTGGACGACCTCGTCAACCGGGAAATCATCGTCGAGAAGGAACCGGGTTCGGCCCAGGAGACCTATATCAAGGTTTTGCAAAAGGGCCTTCTGAAGACGATGTCGAAGATCGGAATTTCCACGCAGCATAGCTACCGGGGCGCGCAGATCTTCGAGGCGCTGGGTTTGAGCACGGCGCTCATCGACCGGTGTTTTACGGGGACGGCTTCGCGCGTAGAGGGCATCGGCTTAACGGACGTCGGGCAAGAGACCCTTCTTCGCCACCGTGTCGCCTATCCCGACCGGGTGGCCCGGCCCCGGACACTCGACCCAGGAGGCGTCTATCATTGGCGCCAACGTGGCGAATTTCACCAAATAAACCCCGAGATGATCGCGAAAATACAACGGGCGACCCAGGACAATACGCCCTCTCTATACCAGGATTTTGCCGACCAGGTGAACGACCGAAACCGATCCTTGGCTACGCTCCGCGGCTTGCTGAAGTTTCGCGAGCAAGAGGGCATTCCTCTTGAAGAAGTAGAGTCGGCGAGTGAAATCGTCAAGCGCTTCTGCACGGGCGCCATGTCCTTCGGTTCGATCAGCAAAGAGGCTCACGAAAACCTCGCCATCGCCATGAACCGCCTCGGCGGTCGGAGCAATACCGGCGAGGGTGGAGAGGATCCTCGCCGATTCACGCCCGATGAACACGGCGATTCTCGGCGCAGCGCGATAAAGCAAGTGGCCTCCGGGCGATTCGGCGTGACGAACGAGTACCTCGTCAATTCCGATGAGTTGCAAATCAAGATGGCCCAAGGTGCGAAGCCCGGCGAAGGTGGACAACTGCCCGGCCACAAAGTATTCGGTCAGATTGCCGAGGTCCGGTTTTCGACCCCGGGCGTCGAGCTGATTTCGCCGCCGCCGCACCATGACATATATTCGATCGAAGATTTGACTCAGTTGATTCACGACTTGAAGCACGCCAACGTCCACGGCAGCGTATCCGTCAAACTCGTTTCCGAGGTCGGCGTCGGCACCATTGCCGCAGGCGTCGCGAAGGGCAAGGCCGATCTCGTCCTCATCAGCGGCGATTCGGGCGGGACCGGCGCGTCGCCACTGAGTTCAATCAAGCACGCGGGCTTGCCCTGGGAACTCGGCCTCACCGAGACCCACCAGGTGCTCGTCGAGAACAACCTGCGAAGCCGTATTCGCGTACAGACGGACGGACAGATGAAGACGGGCCGCGACGTGGCCATCGCCTTCTTACTCGGCGCGGATGAAGTCGGGTTTGCCACCGTGCCGCTCATCGCGTCTGGGTGCATCATGATGCGGAAGTGTCATCTGAATACCTGCCCCGTTGGTATCGCAACGCAAGACCTGGATTTGCGCAAGAAATTTGCGGGCAAGCCCGAGCATGTGGTGAATTTCTTCTTTTTCGTCGCCGAGGAATGCCGCCAAATCATGGCGAAGCTGGGATTCCGCACCGTCAACGATATGATTGGGCACAGCGACATGCTTGAGCACGATCCGCTTCCCGACCATTGGAAGGCGCGCACACTCGACCTTTCGCGGATGCTCTACCGTCCAAAACCTTGGGATAATGAGACGCTCTATTGCAGCGAAACGCAGGATCACGGCATCGAGAATGCCCTGGACAATGAACTCATGCGCAAGGCCGAACCCGCCTTGGCGCGAAAAGAAAAGGTCAGGATTTACACGCAGATCACCAACCAGAATCGAACCGTGGGCACGATGCTATCGAGCGAGTTGACGCGCCGTCACGGCCTGGGCGCCTTGGGCGAGAGCCTGCCCGAGGACTTGGTGCAGCTCGACTGCGAAGGGCAAGCGGGCCAGAGCTTCGGTGCATTCTCCATTCAGGGCGTTACCTTCAACGTGGTCGGCGAAGCGAACGACTATATCGGCAAAGGACTTTCCGGCGCCAAGATCATCGTCCGGCCGCCCGACGAGTGCAAGATTGTTCCCGAAGAACACATGATCATCGGAAACGTCGCCCTCTACGGCGCGACCTCCGGTGCCTGCTACTTCCGAGGCAAAGCTGGCGAGCGTTTCTGCGTGCGCAACAGCGGCGCATGGGCGGTAGTCGAGGGCGTGGGCGATCACGGCTGTGAATACATGACCGGCGGCCGCGCGGCTATCCTCGGCGCGACGGGCCGCAACTTCGCAGCGGGCATGAGCGGCGGCATCGCGTACGTCTACGACCCGGATTCGAACCTGCCCGGACGCTGCAATATGGGCCTCGTCGATCTCAAGCCGCTACACGAGAAAAGTATCCCCGAGCTGAAGGGCATGTTAGAGAATCATCTGAAATATACCAAGAGTTCCGTGGCCCAACGGTTGCTGGATAATTGGGAGGAGTCCCTTGGCCATTTCGTCCGCGTGATGCCCCGGGATTTCGCCCGCGTCCTCCGAGAGCAACAAGTGAAGCCGGAGGAGGAGGTCAGCAATGTTTCCGGATAAAGAAGGGTTTCCAGAGAAGGCTAAGGGTTTCATGGAGTTCGACCGCGTGGTCGCGGGGCGGCAACCCATCGAAGAGCGGCTCAAGCATTGGGGCGAATTTGATACCGGGCTGACGGGCGAAACCCTGCGTCAGCAAGGCTACCGCTGCATGGATTGTGGTGTGCCTTTTTGCCATCAGGGCTGCCCCCTCGGCAACGTCATCCCCGACTTCAACGATGCGGTAAAGGATGATAACTGGGGCGAGGCGCTTGAGATTTTGCACGGAACCAACAACTTTCCCGAATTTACGGGCCGCGTGTGCCCGGCGCCCTGCGAATCCTCCTGTGTCCTCAACATCAATGAGCCCGCCGTTACCATCAAGAGCATCGAGCGCGCGATTGCTGATCGGGGATGGCTCGACGAAGCAATCGAGCCACGGCCCGCCTCACGGAAGACCGGCAAGAGCGTTGCCATTGTAGGCTCCGGCCCCGCTGGCCTTGCCGCCGCCCAGCAGCTTGCGCGCGCAGGCCATAAAGTCGTCTTGTATGAACGCGCCGACGAGCCCGGTGGATTGCTGATGTACGGTATCCCCGATTTCAAAATGGAGAAGGACGCCATCCACCGCCGCGTCGAACAAATGAAGGCAGAAGGCGTCGAGTTTCGTCTAAGTTGTGAGATCGGAAAAGATGTTCCGGCAGGACAACTCCTTGAAGAATATGACAGTGTCTTGTTGACGGTCGGCTCCACAAAGAGCCGTGATTTGGATATACCGGGCCGCGATCTGGACGGGGTCCACTTCGCCATGGAGTTTCTTCCCCAGCAGAATCGCCGCGTGGCCGGTAAAGAGGTACCGGGCCAAGAAATTCTGGCGACGGGCAAGAAGGTTGTGGTTCTCGGTGGGGGGGATACGGGGTCCGATTGCCACGGCACCAGCCTGCGTCAGGGCGCGGTAAGCGTGGATTCCCTTGAACTCTTGCCCAAGCCACCTGAAGACCACAACGAATCTACACCATGGCCAAACTGGCCGCTCATCTTGCGTACCTCAAGCAGCCACGAAGAAGGCGGTCAGCGTGATTGGAGTGTGTTGACCAAGCGCTTCCTCGGCGACAACGGAAAGCTCAGCGGAATCGAAGCGATACGCTTGGAATGGGGGCCCGCCGGTCCCAACGGTCGGCCAGAGATGCGCGAAGTTAAAGGCAGCGAATTCGTATTGGAAGCAGAGTTGTGCCTGCTCGCGCTTGGTTTTCTACACCCTGAGCCCTGCATCGCGAACGAACTGGGGTTAACGCTAGACCCGCGTGGCAATATCCAAGCAGCCTACGGCACACGGACGAACCCCTACAAGACGAGCCATGACAAGGTATGGGTGGCGGGCGATGCCCGGCGTGGCCAGTCCTTAGTGGTTTGGGCGATTCACGAGGGCCGCGAAGCCGCTCACGCTATCGATACCGAATTAATGGGGCGTACCGACCTACCCAGCATCAATTCCCACGGGTACGAGCAGGTTACCACCTAAGTCCCTTCGAAGACAGGCGTCTCGGGATTCTTATCCGGGTCATCGTTGGTGGATGTTGGACGTGAAATTCCCCTTTTTTCGCCTCATTCACTCTTTCCTGATGTAAAGTGTAACGAAACCAAATTTGGCGGGTATTGTCTATCGAATGGGTTGATTGAATACTTTGGGTGGTATGGTAGTCAGCGACGATGTACAAAATATTGTATAAAATCGGTATTTTCGGTTGACAGAAATAGTTAAGCTTGTTATACTCCGGCTCAACGCACCATGATTTGGGGCGGACTTGCTAAAGGCAAAGGGGAGTTATCAATAACAATGAAGCATTTGCGTACAATTTCAAAGGCTCCTGTAACAGCGCAGACGAGCCCCACCGGCCTTAAGCTAACGTTTATCGCTGATTTTTTGGGCTTGCTCGTTCCGGTTGTCGATGCCAAGTGGTTGGCGGACAATCCCTCTTCGTAGCGCGTTTAAGCTTGATGGGGCTACCCGGGTCCCCTAGAGTTTGAATAGTGGTTTATCAAACAGTGTCATCTGAAGCGGTTTTAACTTGGATGCTGCAGGGCGTCGTGCTCTCGGCTCCTATGGGAAGCGATTGCCGTTGAGGCAACGCGATAAGGAGAAGCAAAGAATGAAGCACATTAACAAAGTTTCTGTAGTCAAAGCCCAAGCCTGTTACGAAGACATCGCGACTCTGCTGGCGGATCCCGTCGCTTGCATCGTGTCGGGCATCAAAGAAGCACGTTGCGGCTTCGGGAGTGGCGACGCCTGCG
>JAPYPO010000164.1 GCA_029937645.1 Candidatus Hydrogenedentota bacterium | reverse complement strand
CAGGATGGCGCTTCGCCCGGCGGGATGCCTAATCCTGTACATCCTGTTATCCTGTCAAAGCTCTTTGTGGCTACCTAATTCATTCCTGTTTCGGAATGAACACATTTCCAGAATCATAGAGTCCTTCTGTCATACTGAGCGAAACGAAGGACCTCAAATGAGTTGAAAATGTTGGCGGAAAAGAGATGCTTCGAACGTATTATCGCCTCTTTGCCCTTCTCGCATGGTCCATGTGCATGGGAATCCTGTGCACGGTTTGGACGGCCCCCGTCGGTTTATTTTCGCCCCGCCTCAAGCTGTCGTATTGGCAGCGGTTCTATCGGGCCTGGGCGGCGGGCGCGGCCCGTATCGTGGGCATGAAGATCGAGGTGCGCGGCGAAAGGCTTGCGCCTCCCTATTTCATCGTAACGAATCACCTCACCTTTGCGGATGTCTTTCTGCTCGCCTCCCAGTTGGGGTGTGTCTTCGTCGCCAAGCACGAGCTGGCGGGCTGGCCGGTTTTCGGGTCAATCGCCCGAGTCGGGAAAACCATCTTCATCGATCGCAGCCGCATCCGCGATACGGTGCGCGTCAACCGGGAAATCGTCGAGGCCATGGATAACGGCCTCTCGCTCGCCCTCTTCGCCGAAAGCGGAGTATCGCATGATGGCGTACTCCTGCCCTTCAAGGCCGCCCTGTTGGAGCCGTGCGCGCGTTTGAATATCCCCGTGCACTACGCGTCGATCCACTACGAGAGCCCTGACGGGTGTGCCCCGGCCTCTGAAGTTATTGTGTGGAAAGAAGACGCCAGCCTCTTCGAACATTTTTGTGGCGTCGCCTCGCTTCCGTGGTTTAAGGCGGTGTTAACCCTTGGCGACGCGCCCATTTCGGCGACCGACCGGAAAACACTCGCCGCTTCGCTGTTTGAGGCGGTAGAGAAACAACTGATCGCAACGAAGTGATGGGCGGAATCCTACTCGTGCCGCAGCGCTTCGGGAATTCAAGGGAGCCAATTCTAGGAACCATTCTTATGACACAAGGCCGATATGTCACAAGCCCGATCTTGCCGGGAACCGATTGAACTGTTAGGATGAGCTAACTGAGAAGAAATCGAATTATTACGGTCTATCGGGTGGCTTGCGTATACGATGCTTAGCCGAATCATGACGCGGCGGGAACAATTTGTTCTCGTTTTCATTGCGGGCGCGCTTCTGGTTGGCGCCGCCGTGGTGACGGCGACTATGCGCCCGAAGAGCGAGACGGGCACGGTTACAACAGATTCCGACTCGGCGACGGTGAAACCAAAAAAGGAGGCGGCTTCTTCCGAGAGTTCCGGCGGAGCGTCCCCGGCCGTGGAAAAGACGGCCCCCGCCGTTGCGGTCGTTTCGGTTTCGGGCGCGGTGCGCAGGCCCGATGTCTACCAGCTTCCTGCGGATTCTCGTGTGAACGACCTCATTGAGGCGGCCGGCGGCGCCAGCGCTGATGCCGATCTGTCTGACATTAATTTGGCGGCAAAGCTCATCGATGGGTCGACGTTGACCATTCCCTCGAAGCCGGGCGAAACGGAGGGCACGCGGCGCCGGTTGCAGCCTCGCAGCAAGGGCGCGGCGCAGTTTAATCCTCCAGAGTATTCCATCAGCCGGTGGCGCGCCGATTCGGGATCCCTTTCGTCGAAGGGCGGCACAGGGCAGACTCCGACCGGAATAGGCGCCGGTGGACTCATCAATATAAACACGGCGAGCCAGGAGCAACTGGAATCGCTTCCGGGTGTGGGGCCGGTACGAGCGGGCGCTATCATCCGATACCGCACGGATAGCCGATTTGCGACGAAGGCCGACTTGATGAACGTGAGCGGGATAGGCCCGAAGACCTTCGAGAATATTGCGTCGCTGGTTGTGGTTCGCTAGCAGGTTTCTTCGGACGGGGGTCGCATCTCGCGCGGCAGGGTAAGCACAAACCCACGTTCAGCGTCGTATTCTAGATCGCCGCCGTGGCGTTCGGCGGTGGTGCGCGCTTCGTATAGGCCAAGCCCGAATCGCCCTGCGCCTTTCGATGTGTAGAACGGCTCGAACATAACGTCGCAGCGATCTACGGCAAGCGAGGGACCGCCATGTGCCACCTCGAATACCACACAATCCTCGCGCTCGTCTATGAGGATGTCGATCCGGGTCCGGCCCGCCTGTTGCGCATCTTCAATTTCGTTGGCCAAAAGGTACAGCAACGCTAGGGAAACTGCGGGCTCGTCCACTTCCAGAGAATTCTGCACGCCACGCTCTTCCACTTCCACATGAATGTTCGCCGTTTTTAGGCTGTGGCGGCGCAACATCGTGACGTGCGCCAACAAGGCGGACGCAAACACCACCGATCGTCCTTTTCCGGAGTCGCTGGCAATGGACGTCAAGGCGCCCATGAGCGTCGAGCCTTTGCGAACTGCTTTGACCACCTCGCCCATCATTCGCCGCGATTCGCCCGGGAGGTTTTCATCCAGGGCGACTAATTCGGCATAGGCCATGATAGCGCCTAGGCAGTTATTTACATCGTGGGTGACGCTGGCGACACATTGGCCAGCCTGTCCAGCCCGAAACGCCTTGAGCAATTGCAGACTCTTGTCATCGAATTCGCAGGGCGATAATTCGGTCGTTGGCGCAGTATTTGTCTCTTGCATGGGCGGCGTCCTTCCAGTAATTGTTCATTACTATGTCATAGAACGTCTAAAAAAGCAACGATAATCCCGATATATCCGAATAAAAACCATTTTTTCAATCTCTCTTTATCCCGAATAGTCCTTATATTTAGAAAATTATGGCGTGGCCATTGAGTCCTCCCTTGCCCTATGTCTTTTTCTAAACTGCTTATTAGCATGGGGTTGTAAATTCCACATTATATATCGATTGGCAAAGTGACTGCCCCTGAGAAAGGTTGCGCCGTCCATCAAGAAATGGAATGAATAATTTACTTTTTTGTCCGCAATGGCCTAGGTTTCTCCAGTCTGCTGGGGTTCGCCACCTCCGGCCAAGCCAGGATTTTAAGTAGAAGCGCGCGGCCGAACACAGGGCCGATCGAATTTACGGGGTCGCAGTTCGCAGACTCTGAGGTCTTTTTGCTGGTTGCGTCGATTCCACTTCCGGGGTCATTTAGCCATTTTCAATGCGCGCCGGCGGTGTTTTGTGGCTCTACGCCCTGAAACCGTGATACGATGCCCTCTTGGTCATGCGGTATATGCCCTGTCAATTTCTCTTCAAGATTTGAGAAATACCTCCTGACCGAGCCCCCTGCCCAATACTATGCTCATTCCGAATGAGCCCAACCAATAAGTCATCAATACTTCTTAAAATCAAAGGATTGAACATGGGAAATGCACGAATTATTTGGACTAAAATCGACGAAGCCCCGGCCTTGGCTACCTTTGCCTTGTTGCCGGTCATTCGAGCCTACACGAAGGGCTCGGGCATCGATATCGAAAGCAGCGATATCTCCCTATCCGGCAGAATCATTGCGAATTTCCCCGATAATCTGACCGACGACCAGAAAATTGCTGATAATCTTGGAAAACTGGGGGCACTCGCAAAGACTCCTGAAGCCAACATCATCAAGCTCCCCAATATTAGCGCCTCGATTCCCCAACTCCAGGAAGCGATTAAGGAACTGCAGGATCACGGGTATGCTATTCCGGACTATCCCGAAGAGCCGAAAAATGATGAGGAAGCCGCGCTCCAAGCCCGATTCGACAAGGTGCTCGGCTCGGCGGTGAACCCGGTGCTGCGCGAAGGAAATTCCGACCGCCGAGCGGCGGCTTCGGTGAAGAAGTTCGCGCAGAAAAACCCTCACAAAATGATGAAGGACTGGCCCGAGAGTGGATCGAAAGCGCGCGTCTCTCATATGGACGGCAAGGATTTCTACGAAAGCGAAAAATCTACGACGGTCGAAAAGGCGACGGACGTTAAAATTGAATTCGTCGGCACGGATGGCAAATCAACCCTCCTGAAGGAGGGCGTGGCTTTGCTTGCAGGAGAAGTAATCGATTCGTCGGTCATGAATGTGGCCGCGTTGCGTGCGTTCTACGCCGGGCAAATCGAAGAGGCAACGAAGGATAACGTGCTGCTTTCGTTGCATCTCAAGGCGACGATGATGAAGATTTCGGACCCGATTATGTTCGGGCATTGTGTATCCGTTTATTATAAAGACGCCCTGGATAAGCACGCCGATGCGCTCCAGGAGATCGGCGCGAATGTCAATAACGGCCTGACCGATGTACTGGAGAAACTCGACCGGCTCCCCGCGGCGAAGAAGGCGGAGATCGAAGCCGATATCGCGGCGGTCTATGAAACCCACCCCGCGCTGGCGATGGTGGATTCGCGAAAAGGCATCACGAACCTGCATGTGCTTAATAATGTGATCATTGATGCCTCTATGCCCAATGTGGTTCGCGACGGCGGCAAGATGTGGAACAATGATGACGCGCTTCAGGACGTCATCGCGATGGTTCCGGACCGCTCTTACGCGACGATCTACGGGGCCATTTTGGAGGATTGCCAAGCGCATGGCCAGTTTGATCCTTCGACGATGGGCAGCGTCTCGAATGTCGGGCTGATGGCGCAAAAGGCCGAAGAGTACGGTTCCCACGACAAGACCTTTGAGGCGGAAGGCGAAGGAACAATCCGGGTGCTTGATGCCTCGGGCGCTGTGTTGCTCGAGCAGACGGTTGAGACCGGCGACATCTTCCGCATGTGTCAAGTGAAAGACGCGCCGATTCGCGATTGGGTGAAATTGGCCGTGTCACGCGCGAAAGCGTCGGGCTCCCCGGCTATTTTCTGGCTCGATAAAAACCGCGGACACGATAGCGAAATCATCAAGAAGGTTGAGAAATATCTAGCCGAGCACGATACGGCTGGCTTGGATATTCGCACGATGAAACCGCTCGATGCCATGAAGTTTTCGCTGGAACGAATTCGCAAGGGCGAAGACACGATCTCGGTGACGGGCAATGTGCTGCGCGATTACCTGACCGACCTCTTCCCGATTCTGGAACTGGGCACGAGCGCGCGCATGCTCTCGATTGTGCCGCTGATGAACGGCGGCGGGCTCTTCGAGACGGGCGCTGGCGGATCGGCTCCGAAACATGTGCAACAGTTTCTGAAGGAAGGCCATACGCGATGGGATTCGCTGGGCGAGTATTGCGCTATCGTGCCGAGCTTGGAATTGGTCGCCGAGAATTATAAGAATGAATCAGCGGCGCTGTTGGCGGAGACGCTGGACGCGGGCATCACCAGCTACTTGGAGAACGCGCGCTATCCTTCGCGCAAGGTTAACGAGATCGATAACCGAGGCAGCTCCTTTTACCTGTCGATGTACTGGGCACAAGCGTTGGCGGCTCAGGATAAGGATGCGACGCTCAAAGCTAAGTTTACGGCGGTGGCAAAATCTCTTGCGGACAATGAGGAGAAGATCGTCGAGGAACTCTTGGCTGCCCAGGGTGCACCGGTCGATATTGGCGGTTACTATCACCCGGATTCTGAATTGGCGGAAAAGGCCATGCGCCCAAGCGCGACGTTCAACGGTATTATCGACGCGTTATAGGGGCGGAAAACCTGGGGACAGGAACCGGTTTCACAGGTTTTCGATGCATATGCAAAAACTGGTTACTGTCCCCATGTTCTCCCATGTTTTCCCAAGGAAAACACTATTTCTTCTTGAGCCTTAAGGCGACATACTCGGCCGGCTGAACGCCTCCACCCACGCCGACGACGACGTATTGCTGTCCGTCGTGCATGTAGGTCATAGGGGTGCCGCGTGGGGCTTTACCCAGACGGAACTCCCAGAGTTCTTCGCCGTTGGTCTTATCGAAGGCGCGGATGACGCCGTCGGTGCTTCGCCCGACGCTCTCCGGGTGATAGTCGGACTGGATTGCGAACAGGAGTTCCTTTGTCAGCACGCCGCCACCATCAGTTGTGATGCCGGTTGCGCGTTTTCCTAAGGGGCCAAGGTTGAGGTGCTTGATGGCGGGATGATCGCGCGGTCCATCGCCGTGGGGCACCTGCCATACGATTTCGCCTTGATTGAGATCGATGGCCGTGATGCGGCTGTACGGGGGCTTCGTAATGGGCAGCCCTTGGGGGCCTTCAATGAACGAATAGGCGAGTACGTAGCTGAACTCGGTGCGCCCATCCGTGCTCTCGCGGAGTCCCAAACTCATTGCGCGGGTCATGGAGGGCACGTACATTATGCCGGTGTCGGGATCGACACATGCGCCCTGCCAATTCGCCCCTCCATCGGTCCCAGGGATCATGACGGTTCCCCGATTGGTATCCGTAACAACCGTCGGCGGACCATACAACGGGCCCGCCGTGAAGTTGCTGAGGATTTGCTCCGCTTCTTTGCGCAGCTCGGGGGTGTAGTGGATGAGGTCGTCCACCGTCAGGCCTTGCTGTTCAAACGCGGGAGGCTTCGCGGGGAAGGGCTGCGTCAGCGACGACTTTTCGCCGGGCGCGGTCGATTGCCGGACCGGACGCTCTTCGATGGGCCAGACCCGGTCTCCCGTCACGCGATCAAAGATGTAGACGAAGCCCTGCTTGCTTATCTGCGCAACTGCTTTGATGGCCTTGCCGTCGACTACGATATCGACTAAGTTCGGCGCGGCCGGCAGGTCGTAGTCCCAGAGTCCGTGATGGGTCGTCTGAAAGTGCCAGACGCGCTCGCCGGTCTCGGCATTCAGACAGAGAAGCGTTTCGGCGAACAGATTGTCGCCATGGCGGAGTTCGCCGTAAAAGTCGCCCGTCGGCGTTCCCACGGGCACGTAGACATAGCCGAGCTCTTCGTCGGCGCTGAGCATGGACCAGGCGTTCGTGCTGCCCGTGTACTTCCACGAATCGTTCAACCAAGTCTCGACGCCGAATTCGCCCTCCTGGGGAATCGTGTGAAATATCCACTTCTGCTCACCCGTGTAGATATCGAATCCCCGAATATCGCCGGGCGGCTTTGTCTTCGTACTCGCGCTGTCGGTGACGACCGAGCCTAAGATAATCGTGTTGCGGCATACAACAGGCGGGGCGCTGTGACCGAGGTGTCGTCTATCGACCGGTCGGTCATAACTCTGCGCGAGGTCGACGACACCGTTATCGCCGAACTCCGGATCGGGTTTCCCCGTTTCCGTGTCGATGGAAACGAGTTGGAGGCTGCTGGTGGCAATAACAATCCGTTTCTTCTCGCCATCCGTCCAGTAATCGACACCGCGATGCTTGCGCCCATGGGCGGCGCGTCCTCGCTCATAGTCCTTAGGATCGTATACCCACAAGGTCTCGCCGGTGCCGGGGTCAATTGCCGCGACTTGCGAAAAAGCCGTGCTCGTGTACATCACGCCATCGACGACAATGGGCGTGGTCTTAAACGATCGCGCGCCAGGCCTCTCCAGCAGCGCATCCACCGACGCCCAACGCCACGCCTCTTCGAGGTCGTTGACATTGGAACGATTGATCTGGTTGAGGGGCGCGTATTTCGTGCTGCCCTTATCCCCAGCGTAGTGAGGCCAATGGCCGTCTGCGGCGCCTGATTGCGAGTGGGTGGCCATGGCCTGCGCCACCACGAGTGCGGTAGTCAGCATAACGATTTGGGGTCGCGCCATCTTAATCTTCACTTCGTTCCTCCCATCGACAGACCGACACTTTCTATACGGGCCGTATTGCACTTTTGCCACCACTGGCAGCTTGTCCCCGAGTATAGGCGCACACACCATAAGTTTCAAGAGCCGTATTGCTTCCATCGCGAGCACAGAAAATGGATTCGTCTTTGTTTTCGGGCTCATGTCGCTTTGCTGGGAAGAGCAAGAATGAGGAGCCCCTGCAAAATTTGGTGGTCTCACGAGGACGGGGAGGCAATCACGCGAGGCCTGAGTTTAGGTGGGGTCTGACGTATGAGCAGTGGTGATAGATTATTGAGGCTGTTTCTTGCGTTCCAACCTATTGATTCTAAAGGGTCTTCAGATTCACCTTTTGCGGATGATGCTCAGATTGTGTCTGCTAAGTACAAATGAAGTGCAGCTTTCGCGCGGCGAATTTCGCCAAATCGTTCCTGTGGACCTATTAAAGCGAACGCGTTCTTGCATGAGAGGGCAGAAATCAGGTAGACGACGTAGCGGCCACGTTTGCCACGATATTGAGCGTTCGGTAACCTCGACGACGCCATTATTATCTAACGATTTCAACCATCATGAACTCTATAACGCGGATGCGGAATATCCAATATTTTCAATGCGGATGAATACTCGCAAGGCACAGCTTGACGAAAAAGACCCGACTCCGCAAACGCGCTTAGGCAGGTTATCTAATCGGATCTCTATTTGCTTTTTGCCTTTTTGCCGCCTTCACCTAGCGACTTGATGTATTCGGCGATATCCTCGTCGGTCATGCCTTTGGCCTTCATCGCCGAGATGAGTTCCACTCTGGAAACTTCTTCCTTCTGGCCTCCAGTAATGCCGGGCGTGGCGAACGCCTTATGACCGGGCTCGTTGAATCGTGCTTTGTATGGATAGTCGTCTCCCACCACGCGC
>JAPYPO010000754.1 GCA_029937645.1 Candidatus Hydrogenedentota bacterium | reverse complement strand
CATCTGCTCCTGGTGGGTGGGACCTCCCGTATGCCATATATCCAGGAGACCGTTGCGCGCCACACGGGATTGACACCGAAGGCGGATATCGAGCCGGAGAAGGCCGTCGCCTACGGGGCCGCGCTAGCGTGCGTCAGCGAACTCGCCAAGGATGGACGCACTGCGACGGTGCGTGGCCACGTCATACCCGCCCCCGAGATGTTCGTCCGAGATGTAACGGCGCATTCCGTGGGATGTTGCGTCGTAGACGGGTCCAGCGCGGCCAAGCGGCTCGTCAATTCCGAGATCATCCCCAAGAACACTCCCATCCCCTGTCAGAAAACGGACCGGTTCTTCCTCGAACACGAAGATCAGACGAAGGCTCGCATCGAAATCCTCCAGGGCAAGGCGGATGCCGATCGGGACGATTGCCTGGTTGTCGGGGAACTTGTGTTGGAAAACCTTCCCAAGGAGGCCAAGCGCACCGAGCGGCTCCAACTCGACTATGTCATCGACGTGAACGGCATGGTTACGGTCACGGCAATAGACAAGGCATCGGGAAAGCAGCAGAGCGTCTCTGTGGATTACAAGAAGGGCATCAAGCCCAAGGACCAGCCGAGCGCTGCGTGAGCCGGCGCGGCCAATAGAGAAAGGAAACTAGGCCATGGAATCAATGACTCCGTGTTGTAAATCGCCCCTCGACCTCATGGGGGGCACCGTAGTACCGTCGGTGTCCGGCATCCTGAATTGGCTGTTCGATACGGCGAGTGAAGTGGACAGGGATTTGGGAATTGCCACTTCGGGATGCGCCGACAACCTTCGGGATTGTGTCTTGGTCCTCGATGCGTCCGGATCAATGTTGGCCGATGATTGGCCGCCTACCCGGCTACGGGCGGCCCAGGACTCGGCCGTCGCATTCTGCACGCGCGTGGCGGAAGACGAGCCGCAGGCTCGCGTCGCGATTGTTGCCTATGGAAGCCGGGCGAAGACCTGTTGCGGGTTAACCCCTGCAGAAAACCAGTCCGCCCTGACCCGGGCCATTGACGGAATATCTTGTTTGGGCAGTACGAACATTCGCGGCGGCCTTAAGGAAGCGAACGAGCTGCTCGCGCGCTCGTCCGGTCCTCGTCAGGTGGTTCTGTTGACGGATGGACACAATACGGAGCGGGACCCCCTTTTCATCGCGAAAAAGCTAAAGCGCGGCACGGTCGTCGATTGCGTAGGGATCGGCGCACGGCCGGAGGACGTGGACGAGGAACTGCTGCGGGCCATCGCATCCGAGTACCCCGACGGTTCCAAACGTTATCGCTGGATTGGCGAGAAGGAACGATTGATCAGACACTTTACTGAACTGGCTGGGAGGATTAGTCGATCATGATTATCGTGCCGATGAACCTGCTCAGCATCCCAATCGTGTTCGTGATTTGGACGATAGACAGCCTCTTATTCCTGACGCTAATCCGGCTCGCGCTCCGCAAGTCCTCGGCGATTCGATCGACGGAGGCCTACAAGGGACTACGACACCTGACGGACCCGCTCCACGCCATCGCGGAGCGCTGCGTCAATCGTGGGCACGCCGGGCCACCGCGTCCTTGGCTTCCTTGGCTGCTGATCGTATCGAGCTTGTCGGTGGGCCGGTCGCTGCTTGCCGGAATCCTCTTGGCCGCCTCGGGATGACCTTCTGGCATTCACGAAACGTAGGAC
>JAPYPO010000753.1 GCA_029937645.1 Candidatus Hydrogenedentota bacterium | reverse complement strand
GTCTCCGATAAGTCCACACCTCCAAACAAGTTTGAAGGTGCCACCCGGTTCTCGCTTTTGTCCTTATCCCAATATCCCGCGAAGCGGGTTCTGACTCGCAATGACAGAAAACGTGGTTTTTCTGAGCGAAGATAAGGTGCCGCCTTAATCGACCAATGCTAGTATACTTCCGCACACATCGAATCTCGACGCAGGAGGATCTCTTCATGACACGAATCGGTATCGCGGTCGCACTGAGCATCGCCTGGGCCGTTCCGACGGACGCGCAGCAGCTTTTGGAGCGGGACGACCCGGTGGCGCAATATGTGGAACCCTTTCAGGTCTTTGACAACCTGCATTATGTGGGAATCGAGTGGGTGAGCGCGTGGATATTGGAGACCTCGGAAGGGCTCATTCTATTCGACTCGCTGTACGGGCCGTTTATCGAAGGGCTGCTGAAGATTATAGAGAGCGCGGGCTTTGACCCGATGGACATTAAGTACATCTTAGTCTCCCATGCCCACTCGGATCATGTGGGAGGCGCGAAAGCCGTGCAGGATCTCACCGGCGCGCGTATCGGCATGGTCGAAGGCGATTGGCAGATGCTTGAGGCGGATGCGAAGGCCGGGCGCCTCAGACACGATGCCATTCCACGAGACTTAGTCATTCAGGATGGCGATGTCGTCCAGCTAGGCGATACCTCGATCACCTGTTACGCCACGCCGGGCCATACGCCGGGTGTGCTGTCGATGGCCTTCACGGTGTACGACAACGGCACACCGCACCAAGCCTTCTCCTTCGGCGGCGTCGGACTGAATTTCTCCGGCGTCGCGCGCACGGAGATGTATATCGAAAGCGTCAAGCGCCTCCAGGCGATGCAGGGTATCGAAGTGAGCATTCCCAATCACGCCTCGATGGGCCGCGTCTTCGAGCGGAATGAGAATTTGAAGAGCCGTAAGCCAGGCGAGGCATACGCCTTCGTAGACCCAGAAGGATTTAGCGCTTGGTTGGATGACTTGATGGTGAATGTGGAGAAGAAATTGGAAGAGGAAACAGAAAAGGCGGGGCGATGAATGGCGGATAAAGAGGCGCAAACAGGAGGCGAACGGCAAACAAGTTCTCGTGCCCGACGCTTACTCCTATACGGCGTGGCATTGTTTGGCCCCGCTGCGCTTCTCGTGTTTCTAGAATCCGCCGCTTGCTGGCCCGCGAACGTTATTACAAACGCTACCGCGCCGACGCTGCACGCCTCAGTGTTCTTCTTGCGGATGTTCTTTCTTGCGACTGGCTTCCTTGGACTGGTCGCCGTTCCCATCTGTCTCTTCGCCGCAATTGATCGCTATATCTATGAACGCAGACATCCTGGCGTTTTAAGGGAATCAGCGCGCATGTTCACCGCCGCTCTTGTTTTTGGCGGAGCGACAGTCGCGTTGTTCATCGATCGCGCCGCATGGGGGCCAATGCAAATCTATGCGATTACCCACGTTCCCGTGAACTTGCAACCTCTCCTTGACGGTCTTGAAACCTATAAGTCGAAACATGGAGCGTATCCGACACAACTCGACGCGCTCGTACCCGACGTATTGGGTGGGCTCCCCAGCACCGGATATCCAGTTTACCCAAAATACGGGTACCGACCGCCGCCCGTAGAAGATCCGGACGCGCATTTTCATATTTACATTCGACCGCCTGTGGTTGGATTCGAA
>JAPYPO010000752.1 GCA_029937645.1 Candidatus Hydrogenedentota bacterium | reverse complement strand
GGGTAAATACGGCGCCGCCTCGCGCGTCGACGAGGATGGCACTCACTTTCAATTCCTCGTCGTCGTCCTCCTCCTCCCCTTCTTCGTGATCGCTGTGGGAGGCCCATATCGATTCCAGACTCACAAAGATGGCGCGGTCGTTCGAGGTGCCGGAAGCTTTGAGGATACCAACGACTGTATAGGGCGTTTCGGCATGGTCGATGCCCGCGCCGGCGCTGCCGTGAAGCCCTACGAAGGTATCTCCCACTTTCAGGCCGGTTGATCGTGCCGCCCGGTATCCGACTACGGCCTGCATGGGGCCGTCGAAGAATTTGCCGTCATCGCCTTCGAGCTGAAAGGGATCGCGTACCTCTCCCTGCGCCGACTTCCATGGGAAATCGAACAACTCCCTTTCTGTTCCGACGATCCGGAAACTTTTATAGACATCGCCCAACGCTATGGGAAATGCATGTAGGACGGCATTCTCGAATTCTCGAATCTTCTCGACCAATGCATAATCCATTGTGCCGACCGCTTGGTCCAAAAAATATACGGAGCTCAATACCAATTGAAGCGGACTTCCTCCGGATGGACCGACGACCAGGTCGTAGGCGTTCGTTTCGTCTAGGAAACGCCGGTTCGTCTCGTCGCGCACCGTAAGGACCGTAGAGATTAGGCCCACGGCCAATGCGACGGAAAGAATGGTCAGGAAGGTCGTCAGTTTGCGGTTCCAGAGATAGCCCCATGCGATATGCCACAAGCTCATGCGTCCACCTCCTTCACGAGGCCCGTACAGTCGAATCGGTTGGGCAGGGCGTCGGCGAGTTTGGCGTCGTGGGTGACCATGAGCATGGTCACCTTCTCCTCGGCGCATAACTCAAGGAGCAATTCCATGATGCTCGTGGCCGTCTTCGGGTCGAGGCTTCCTGTCGGCTCGTCGGCCACGACGATTCGCTGTTTGTTGGCGAGGGCCCGGGCGATGGCGACGCGTTGCTGTTCCCCCACGCTCATGGTTGCCGGCTTGCTGTGGAGCCGATGCGAAAGGCCGACGCGATTGAGCAGTTCAATGGCACGGGTCTTCCACTCGCCTTCTGGCTGGGTGTCGCTAAACCGCATGCCCAGCATGACGTTCTGAAGGGCGGTAAAGGGCTGGAGCAGGTTAAAAGTCTGGAACACGAAGCCGAAGCGTTCGCCGCGAAACTGGTCGAGCGCTCCTTCGGACATATTCTGGGTATCTTCCCCGTCCACGCAGATGCGGCCGGAATCCGGGCGCAGCAACCCGGAGATGAGGTTAAGCATGGTGCTCTTGCCGCAGCCGCTTGGCCCCCAGAGGGCGGTATGTACGCCCGTCTCGGCTTCGAATTTGTCGCAGAAAAATTCTACGCCCGGACCGAGCTTCCGGGAGCATTTTTCGAGCAATACCATGTAGGGTCTTCCTTTTGTGAAGGTGGCTACCGCAGGTCTATCAACGGTTAAACAAATTGTACGTGAAATTCGATTCCCTACTCCACATGGGCCGGGCTGTAAAACCCTGGGCCGTAAAACCCTGGGATCGTCAAAAGTCTTGTACTATATATTTTCAAAAACGATTACGCCAAACCTGTCATTGCAAGTCAGAAGCTGCTTCGCGGGAAACTAGGATAAGGACAGAGGCGAGAACCGGGTGGCACCTTCAAACTTGTTTGGAGGTGTGGACTTATCGGAGAC
>JAPYPO010000163.1 GCA_029937645.1 Candidatus Hydrogenedentota bacterium | reverse complement strand
GCAAACCTTCCGCCACAAAAAAACCGCCCCGTTTGTCATCCTGAGCGAAGCGAAGGATCTCTTATCGAAAGCGAGTCAACAGGTTGAAGAGATTCTTCGCTTTGCTCAGAATGACCGCCTTATCCTTATTCCGCGCTGAAAACTGCTTTCCGAAACAGGAACTAATTAGGCAGTCATAAAGAGCTTTGACAGGATTACAGGATGTACAGGATTAGGTATCCCGCCGGGCAAAGCGCCATCCTGTACATCCTGTTATCCCGTCAAAAAAGAAACGCGGAAACAAGAAACTACCCCTTTGTTCAGGATGAAAGAACGGCTCTGTGATTCTGGAATTGAGTCCTTTCCGAAACAGGAACGAGCTACGGTGCCTTCGGCGCACGAAAATCCTCGCAAGTGATTCGGGTCAGCTCTTCGCGGGCGACTTTTCCTCGCAGTTCACCCAGCCCGAGTCGCCGTCTGTGTAATGTTCTTTCTTCCAGATGGGAAGCCGCGTCTTAATTTCATCGATGACGTAGGCGCAGGCCTTGAAGGCCTCGCCCCGATGTCCCGAACTCACACCCACCCAGACGGCCATGTCGCCTAGTTGAAGGTGGCCCACCCGATGCGTGCAGACGGCGCTCGATAGCTGAAATTTTTCGATGGCTTCTTCTAGTATCTTCGCGCCCTCTTTGAGCGCCACCGCTTCATACCCCTCGTATTCGAGCGACTGCACCGGATGCCCCTCGTTTTCGTTGCGGACCCATCCTTCAAAGGTTACGCAGGCGCCCGCGGACGCATCCTTCAACTCTGCCTGGAGCCCATCTACGTCGATGGGATCTGCGCTCATGGAAAACATTTTTCGACTCCTCTTCTGACTCGTTCGCCTGTGCCCCGCGAATCAGCCTCCCGCGATCGGGGGCACGAAGACAATCAGATCGCCGTCCGCAAGCTCTTTGTCCCACTTACAAAACTCTTCGTTCACAACAACTTTTGTCTCGGCGGAGCCGATCGTAAAGCCGTGGCGGGCCTGCAACTCATCAAAAAGCTCAAGCGTGGTCGATGCCGAGGTGGTTACTTTTTCCTCTCCCATGCCCGCTTCCGCCTTCATGATTGCAAAGTATTGGGTGGTAACCGTGATTGTGCTTTTTTCGCTCACGCGTTTCCCCTTTCGTCGTTTGTCAGCACCGTCATGCGCTGTTCGTAATCCGCTTTCGAATTCACATTGGTCAAGGCGGCAGGATCCGGAGGCGCGAAAAGCGCGCATCGAGATCGCCGCAGTATGTCACGTAGGCTTTTGTTACCCTTCGCCAATTCCTGATGCAGAAGGAACCGGCTCTTCGGCTCGTACACCGCACACAGGGGTTCTGGGCGACCGTCATCGGCCAAGAATGCCGACGCGAACCTGAGGGGATTTCGGTGGGCCAGCAACGAAGCGAGCGTATCCGCATCGGCGAACGGAAGGTCGCAGGCCAAAACGAACCACGCCGCGTCCGGCTCGACGCTCAACGCGGTGAGCACTCCGCCGAGTGGGCCGCAGTCAAGAAATCGATCCGGAATTTGATGGAGTCCGGACATTTCGTCTGGCGCGGCCGTCTTGTCACGGATCGATACGTAGACTCGATCACAGATAGGGGTGAGCGAATCATGGCAATGCTGGAATTGGGGCTTGCCGTGGTACGAGAGAAGCGCCTTGTCCGTTCCCATACGTCTGCTCTCGCCACCCGCGAGGACCAGCCCATACAACGGACGGGCCTCGGCCTGGGCACGCAGTTGCGCCTCGACGCGCTCGGCCAACGCCGACATATCGCCCCGGGTGTAAAACGGCGCGCCAGCCGGGAGAATGGGACAGGCTCCCTCGTCGGCGACATAGGCGAACACGCCCGCCGCTTCGGGGGGCGCGCCATCGCCCACGATCATAATTTTTGGCAAGGGCGACATCGCATCGTCCTGAACGAAAATAGCATCCAGATCCAGGAGCGGCAGCTTCATCGCATCCGACGCGTGTTCGTGGGGCATGGCCAGTACGTGCTGCTCGGGTGTTGTGAGAAATCGGGCGACATGGAGTGGCTGCTTCGTAGCGCCTGCTGGCGGCAAGGGACGCGGCGCTACGCCAATATGGAATTCCGGCGCCATCGCCCGTGCAAGCTCCACCGCGAGATCGTCTCCGAAAAGGCCTACCGGATCGACGATTGCGATTTCGTGGGGATGGAAGCCACTGGGGCGCCAACTCCTGGGGCGGGGGGTGTCACCGGGGCTGGTCGTAGTCACTCTTACCGCCCCGCTTTTCGAATAGCCGGATGTCCTTGATAACGATATCATGCGAAAGGCCTTTGCACATGTCGTACACCGTGAGGGCGGCGACAGATGCGGCCGTAAGCGCTTCCATCTCGACACCCGTCTTGTGCGTCACGGTGGCCAGGGTCTCGATTTCCACATCGCCCGCATCGTTAAGGCGTATATCGACCTTGCAGTCTTCCAGGCCGATCGGATGGCAGAGCGGTATAAGTTCGCTGGTCTTCTTCGCGGCCATAATCCCAGCAAGAATCGCCGTCTGAAATACCGGGCCTTTTTTGCTTTGGAGCTCGCCGTCGCGGAAGAGCGCGGATATCACGTCGGGCAATTGAACAAGCGCCGACGCTTTGGCGGTTCGTTTTGTGGGCGTTTTTTCGCTCACGTCCACGATGGAAGGCTGGTTGTCGTCATTCAGATGGGTAAGCACTCAGCCTCCAATCTGAAACATTTCGACCTTCGGCCGGTCGTTGGGGTAATCGGTGTTGGAGGACCGCAACTCAGAATAACGATCGCTCCGGCCTCGCCAGAGGTTGCAGAGGCGCTCGAACAATTCATCATCCGTCTCCCCCGCGCGAAGCGGGCTGCGAAGGTCGGTACCCTCGGACGCGAAGAGACAGGTGTAAACCCCGCCGTCCGCCGACAGGCGCGCGCGCGTACAACTGCCGCAAAACGGCGCGGTCACGGAGGAGATGAAACCGACTTCGCCGCGCCCGTCTTCGAAGGCATACCGGGAGGCCACTTCGCCGTGGTAATTTTTGTCCATGGGACGCAACGGGAACTTGGCGCTGATTTGTTCGACCAATTCACGCGACGGAACGACATGGTCCAGAAGCCAGCCGTTGCGATTGCCTACGTCCATGTATTCGATAAAGCGCACGATTAAACCGCGCTCGCGAAATTCGTTGACCGTGTCCAAAACCGTATGCTCGTTGACGCCTTTTTGGACGACCGCGTTGATCTTAACGTCCGTGAGGCCCGCCGCCTGGGCCGCTTCGATTCCTTCGAGAACGACATGGGGGCCTACCTTGCGCCCGTTCATTTCCGCGGCGACAGCTTCGTCCAGGGAATCCAGGCTTACGGTGATACGCGTGAGGCCCGCCGCTCGAAGATCGGCCGCATGCCGTTTGAGTAGAAGGCCGTTGGTGGTCAAGGCCACTTCCTGCACGCCCTCGATCGCCGAGAGCGACGAAACCAGTTCCGGCAAGTTCTTTCGCAACAACGGCTCACCGCCGGTAAGGCGCAGTTTCGTGGCTCCGAGGCGCACGAATTGCTTGGCGAGGCGAGTAATCTCCTCGAACGTCAGCAGCGCTTCCTCTGGGAGAAACTCATACTGCTCGCCGTATTTCTCTTTCGGCATGCAGTAGGGGCAACGCAGATTGCAATTGTCGATGACCGAGATGCGCAGATCACGGATGGGCCGCCCCATCGTGTCCCGAACATCCGATATGGTAGAGAGATTCTTCATCCGCCTTTGCCTGACTCTTCCTGATTGCAGCCGTGATTATGAGAGGCATGGGGTATTGCGGCGATGCCCGGAGGCATGGATTGAATAACGCCGATCTTCGGTATGATACACCATACGCAGGAGGGCGATCATTCTTCGCGCGGCGATTGGTTCGAGTACGCATTCCCACCGACGACCATGGAAACCAGAAACCCGGCAAGATATCCGGGCTATTTATAACGCGCGGCCGCGGCCTCGGTACCGTCGGCCCGGTTCCAGCTTCGCCCCGTCGCGCGTTCCAGCTCGGCGTGCGCGACGGCGAAATCTCGGGTCCCTTGGACCAACTGGGTCTCAGCAAGCGTCAGCGCCAACTGCGCATCAAGAAGGTCCGCCTGCGTACCGAGCCCTTCGCGAAACCGGAGGCTGGTGAGCCGGAGCGATTCGTTGGCGACCTCCACGTTCGCGCTCTCGCGGCTCATCTTCGCGATGGCATTCTGCACCCGAATGTAGGCTTGCCGCACGTCGAATTCCACGGCCAAGTACAGGCGGTCCAGTTGGCTTTCCAGGCTTCGGTGACGTGCCTCAGCCTCCCGCTTCTCGTACTTGCGCCGACGGCCCGTGAACAATTCCCACTGAACCGCCACCGAACCCGTCCAGCCGTCGAGGACGAAACTGCCCGCATCCACGAGATTCGTCCACTCCACGGTCGCCGCGACCGAGGGACGGTACTGCCCTTTGACGCGGCGAATGTCCTGCTTTGACGCGGCAACGGCCGACTTCATGGCGAGCACCTCCGGGCGCCCCGCAAGCGCCTCGTTCACGTAGGTAACCGGGGAGGCTTCCAACGGCAACCAGGTCGGGCGTGTCGTGAGATTTAGTTCTGTATCCTGGGGCAGGGCCAAGATTCGCCGCAGGTTCGCGTAGGCGATACGCTGTCCATTGCGGCTCTCATCTTCGTCCGACCTGCGGGACAACAGTTCGCTCCGCGCGCGCATCTCTTCCACCGGCGCCGCCATCCCCACGTTCAGCTTTTGGCGCGTGTCCCGCAAGTGGCGCTCGAAGGCGATGACACTGTCCTCGGCAACGCGCACGAGCGCTCCGGTCAAGAGGCAGTCCAGGTAGGCCTTCTTCGTTCGAAACTCGACGTCATCGAGCGTGGCGATACGCCGCCACTCTTCGGAACGGGCAAGGTATTCTGACGCCTCGATGCCGGCCCGGATTTGACCACCCGAGTATAAGACTTGTTCCGCGCTCAGCCGGTCCGCACGAGTAATTTCCTCGACATCGGTCGCTCCCGGCGCGACGAGATCCGTCAGAAATCCGCCCCCGAAGGTTTGATCGGCGCCTTCTTGATAGCGAAAGGCAACGGTTCCACTCAACTGTGGAAAGAGGGCCGATCGCGCCTGCCCCACTTGGGCATTCGCTGCATCCACCTCGGCTTCCGCCTCCGCAACACGCGGATTGCGCTCCAACGCCAACGTGACCGCTTCGCGCAGACTTAAGGCCATCGTCTCGCCCACGGGCTCGTCGGGAGCGGGACGGCCCGCGTCGGCAAGGCCATCGAGGATATCCTGCAGGCCCTCAAGAACCGTTTCGAATCGCCGCTCCTCGCCTTGGGCTATCGAAGGCAGCGACGCCGGAGGTTCTTGCGCCCAAAGGGACGCCGCTTGAAGGAACCCGGCAAGTAACAGGATGTATTTCATGGTAAACCCTACCCGTAATTGGTCGCTCTGGAGCGGCTCATCATACGGTCCCACGGCCTCACAGTCAATCGCGGTGGGGAGTTGAAAGCGTGGATCCCGAACGAGCGCCGTGATACCATCTCGCTGTCGCTGAATAGAATGCGACAGCATTGACAGCAACAATGCCCGCCGCGATACTGGCGGTAAAACGGGAGCTATGGGTGGGTCAACGGAATGCGCATAGCTCTCGGGGTTTGTGTCAATGGGGTGATAGGTAGTTGTCCGTCTTCCCGGTCAACTCGGCGTAGATCTCGGTCAAGCTGCGGTTACAGTCGTAGGAACCCGACCGCGATTGTCGCGGGTGGTTCCATTTGGGAATTCTCGATCCAATTGAGGTCTGCTTGAAATGATTAGTAAGAATCTGGGGCCTTGCATAAGGCCGATCCTCTTGTCGCTCGCTATTTTTTCCAGTGTATCGGGCTCGGCCCAAGTCTTTACCGATGAGGCGGAATTTCTGTTAGCGGCAGGCGATCTCGGCCTCGAAGACTTCGAATCGATACCCGACGGAATCGATCGAACGCTGATCGTCTTGGATGGCTTCGTGGTGTCGTCGGTCAATCTCGACGTCTCTTCAAGCAATAGGCCCGTCGAGGGCAATCGATCTTTGTTTTGGGTGCCGACGAATCCACCTCCTGCAGGCACAAAACTTTTGTTCAGATTCGATCACCCCGTCAACGCGTTTGGAATGACCTTGTTTGACCTGCCCGAGACGGTACCGGACGGAACTCTAACCTTCGAAAATAGTGCTGGCGTCAGCGAGGAAATTGCATTCGGACATTCCTCCGCCGGGTCAAAAGTATTTTTCGGGTTTATTTCCGAGACCGCGTTTGAAGAAGCAATCATTTCGACAACCCTTATCGGTGACCGCATAGGAATCGATAAGGTGCGCTCGACATCCTCCAAATCAGACGGCGTTTTGGCAATACAGATTCTTCTTCAAGTCTTGGGAGGACTCGGCATATTCCTCCTGGGCATGCGAAACATGTCCGAGGGCATGCAGGCCATCGCGGGGCCGAAGCTAAAGCAAATGATCAACCTGGCCACGGGCAACCGCTTCATGGCCTGCGGCATGGGAACCTTGGTCACCTGCATCGTCCAGTCAAGCTCGATTACCACCGTGATGGTCATCGGGCTGGTCAACGTAAACATCATGAATCTGACTCAGGCGATCGGCGTTATCATGGGCGCCAACATCGGCACGACGATCACCGGGTGGGTGCTGGTCCTCAATATCGGGAAATACGGCCTGCCTATTCTGGGCGCCGCGGCGATGGTCTATCTCTTCACGCGGCGCGACCGGCTCCGATTCATCGCCATGGGCGTCATGGGCATCGGCATGATTTTCTTCGGCCTTGAGCTGATGAAAAACGGCTTCAAACCTCTACGGGAAATGGAGGAATTCGTCGTTTGGTTTTCCAAATTTTCGCCCCACACCTATTTTGGCGTACTCAAGTGCTGCCTTGCCGGCGCGGTGCTCACCGCCATCGTCCAATCGTCCTCAGCGACGCTCGGTATCACCATCGGATTGGCGGCAACGGGGGTCATCGATTTCCCCACGGCGGCCGCGCTAGTGCTAGGCGAAAATATTGGCACCACGGTCACGGCCTTCCTCGCGTCGCTCGGCGGAACGATCACCGCGCGCCGCGCCTCCTACGCCCACATTATGTTCAACATTACCGGAGTGGTTTGGATTACGGCCATATTCTCGGCCTACATTGGCCTGGTGAAGGCGGCCGTCACCGCTATCTATGGCGGCGATCCCTCCGAGATGGTGGTCGTGGACGGCGTGGAAACGTATCCCTATATCACGGCGGGCATCGCCGCGACGCACACCGGATTTAACGTGGTAAACGTTATGCTGTTCTTGCCGTTTACCGCGCTGATGGCGCGGGGACTGGCTCGCCTCGTGCCCGAACAGGGCAAGGCCGGTCCGGCCAAGCTCACGCATTTCGATGTGCGGATGCTCGATACGCCCTTTCTGGCCATCCAACAATCCCGCAAGGAAGTCCTGGCAATGAGCGATGCTGTGACTTCGATGCTCTCTTGGCTGAAACCTCAACTGGAAAGCGCCGAACAGGACAGCGAAATCGAAGAAAAGATTTTTCACCGGGAAGAGGTATTGGATATCGTCCAGAAAGAGATTAACGAATTCGTCAGCCATATCCTTTCGGGCAGTGTCCCCTACGAAGTGTTGCTGGAAGGCCGCCAGCAGTTGCGCATGGCCGACGAATACGAATCGATTAGCGATTACATTATGACGGTGTTGAAGCTCGCTATTAAGCTGAAGAAGGACGGCCTCGCCATTTCGGAGAATGAGCTAAAGGCTATTCTCGATCTGCATGACCATGTCGTGGCCTATGTCCAGCTTATCAATGAAGCGGTCCGCGAGGAACGAGCGGACATCATCGCGATGGCGCGCACGCAGGGTGACGCGATCACGCACCTCATGAAGCAATACCGGAGCGATCATTTGGATCGCTTGGGCACGGAAAACGCCTCGCCCTTCGAGAGTCTGGTCATTACCGATATGCTTAACGCGTATCGCCGAATTAAGGATCACGCCCTGAATATCGCCGAGACCGTCAGCGGAGAGAAGTGATTGCGAGAATCTTAAGAAGATTTTCTGGGTTCGCCCTATTCAACTTCACTCTAGGTTCTCTGAGCCAAACTTGAGTTGACGGGCATGGGTGCCATCGGCGTTGATGACCCACAGTTGGTAGCGATAGATCGTGTCCCACGGGTCGGGATCGACCAGAAAGAGAATCTTGTCGCCCGTCGGACTGAATTCGGGATAGGCCATATTCAACTCCAAGGTCGACAATTGACGGGCCTCAAGTGTCCCTAGATCTAACATATGAAGATCCATACTCTTATCGTTGACCGCAGGGGCAAGTAGGTTCTTGGATGACACGAACAAGACGGACTCGCCATCCGGAGAAAACTTGCAGTAATACATTGCGCGGTCAACACGTCCCCCGGAGGAGTAATCGGGACGAACTCCAGAGTAAGAATTCCCTCGGGGAGCTAGGGAGCCTTGCCGGACTGGATCGGACAGGTTAAGGAGTTTCCACTCGCTAACTCCCGTGT
>JAPYPO010000162.1 GCA_029937645.1 Candidatus Hydrogenedentota bacterium | reverse complement strand
GTTAAACGATGTCTGCGGATCTAAAGATGACTTTTCTAAATGGGAAATCCGGGTCGGGATTAAAGCTCTCCGATGTCGTGTACGGAACCAGGCGCCTCGCCCGTTCGGCGCCATCGCGGTAGATGACACATCGGTGCAGGTTGTTGCCGTCTTCCGTCGAAGTCCATTCATAGCCGATTAGCGTTGTAAACTGGCCGGGGTCGTTGAATCGCTCAGCCGTTTCCAGGTACCGATCCCAAATCGACTGTTGAAATTTCTCATCGTCAAGAATGGCCGGCAGATTGCCCAGCGCGAACGCGTTGATTACGTCCATCGTGGCCAGCAACGCGGTTTCGCCTCCCGCGTTTATACGCTGGTTCCAGTCCTTAAGAGTGGGATCCGCCATCAGTGATCGGTTTCCCGCAATGACCTCATTCATGGCTCCCATTCCGTCCGAGTGATCGGTAATCGCTAACCAATCCAAGGGCCGAGATAGCCTGGTTCGTTCCCCGTGCGTCGAGACGACCTCCTCCCCCCGCGCGAAACGAAACGCGTCTTCGGGTCCCAGGGTCGCACCGAATCCCCGCGCGTCGAGCGACAGGTTCGTGTGAACATGCGTATCGCCCCAGAAAACTCGTGCCGGGTAGTTCCGGCCCGCGTATGGCGAATAGGGCCGTTTGGTTTCCTTGATGTCTCCCTTCGTCGGGACGATGTCCTGGGCAAAGGCCGAGGCGGCCATAGTTATAGCCAGCGCGAGCATTCCCAAATTAAGTGAACGTTTCATTTTCTTCTCCTTGGTTTGGAATGGCTAATCCTCTCTTTGCGCATGCACGGTTTTCCTGGGAGGCCGTCACTGGCTGGGCGTGTCCATTTCGTTGATGGGGGCATCGTCCTTCTAAACTTCGCTTTTTCGTCTTTGCTAAAGGCGATCAGCTCTCTATCGCTCGCCACCTGGTCTCAGTCTTTCAATGTGATGGCGACCCTGTCCAGCTCCCCTACAAAGGGGAACGGACCCTCGTAGAGCCGCGACACTTGAGTGCCCGTGTCGCGCCCGATGTCAAAGGTCTCGGCCAGCGAGTAGGTGCTGATGTGCATCTGGGGCATATCCACTTCGTCTACTTTCTTGCCATCGACAAAAAGCTCGCCCGTGCCGCCGAATTCTTTCGTCTTGATGAAGTTGAACTTCAGCTTGGTCTTGCCTTCGGGAAGCGGTGGCGAGGCGAGCGTGTAGTAGACGCCATCGAGGAAGTTGTAGTCGTAGAAGAGGCGGCCGCTTTTGATGAATAGAGTGAAGCCGCCGGTCATGCCGCCCACGCCGAGGATGACGCCTTCTTCGTGGCCTTTGAGGTCGAGCGTGGTCTCGATGGTATGCGGACGGTTCTTGACGGGAGCCGATGCCTTTTCGGCGATGCGCACGGCCCCTGGCGCGTAATAGACGAATTCTTTTTGATCGCCGAAGAGGCGATTCTGCTGCACCGCCAGCCGCCTTATCATGTCATCGTAGAGGGGGTATACGTTGTATTTCCAGGCGTCTTCGTCGAACATCTGCTTCAGTTCTTCGAGCTTTTCCGGATACTGCGCCGCGACATCTGTACTCTCCGAAAAATCTTCGGCGACGTGGTACAACTCCCATACGTCTTGCTCGAAGGGCAGAACGACGTTGACGTCCCACGGCATGCGCTTCGCGTGAAGGGTGACCGCCTTCCATCCGTCCGCCCACATGGCGCGGTTGCCGAACATCTCGTAATACTGACGATGCTTCCGATTCGGTGCGTTCGCATCGTTGAAGGTGTAGAGCATGGAGGTGCCGTTCATGGGCTGCTGTTCGATACCGTGGTAACTCGCCGGCATTGAAATGTCGGCCGCCTCCAGAATCGTCGGAGCGATGTCGGCGATGTGGTGATACTGATTACGGATTTTGCCCTTCTGTTTTATTCCGTTAGGCCAATGGATGACGAGCGCGTCATGCTGTCCGCCCCGGTGTGAACTTTGCTTAAAATAAGGGAAAGGGGTGTTGCCCGCCATCGCCCAGCCCGCGTGGTAATGCGGATAGGTCGTCGCATCGCCCCAACGCGCATAATTCCGCATGTTGGCGTCGAAATCGGTCTGGAGTCCGTTCAGGACGTAGGTCTCGTTGAATGTGCCGGCGAGGCCGCCCTCGCCGCTCGCGCCGTTATCCGCCGTCACGAAGATTAGCGTGTTGTCCAGTTCGCCGATGCGTTCGAGCGTGTCGATAATCCGACCCATCTGAAAATCTACATGTTCCATCTGGGCAGCGAATACTTCCATCTGGCGGGCGTATAGCTTGCGCTCATCGTCGCTGAGCGAATCCCACGCTTCGATTTCGTCAATGCGCCCAGACATCTTCGTGTTCTTCGGAACGATGCCAAGCTTCAACTGATTTTCCAGAATCATTTCGCGGGCCTTGTCCCAGCCCATATCGAACATCCCACGGTATTTTGCGCGATATTCCGCTGGCGCGTGGTGGGGTGAGTGCATGGACCCCGATGCCCACAACATCATGAAGGGATCCTCCGGCCTCAAGGACTTGTGTCCGGTAATCCAATCAATGGCGCGATCCGCGAGATCATGATCGAGGTGATACGTCTTTCGGTAAGGCTCGGGCGTGTGCTCGTTCCACATGACCGGAATGAACTGATGTACATCGGCCGCCATGAACGTATAGGCGTGATCAAAGCCTTCGCCGCTCGGCCAACGATCGAAGGGACCGACTTGAGAGACTTCGTAAAGCGGCGTGTGGTCCCACTTGCCTAGCGCGTAGTTCACATAGCCCGACTGCTGGAGATAGTTCGCAACGGACTTCGCTGATTCCGGCACAATCGCATTGTAGCCGGGGAAACCCATGGCCGTGAGTGCATGGCTGCCCAAGCCGATGGTGTGGGGGTAGCGCCCGGCCATCAGGGTCGCCCGCGAAGGGGAACAGAGCGAGGTCGTGTGGAAATTGTTGAAGCGCAGACCGTTCTTCGCCAACTTGTCGATGTTCGGCGTTTCGATTAGCCCGCCAAAGCTGCCGATTTGGGCGAAGCCGACATCGTCCAAAAGAAGAATGAGAATATTCGGTGCGTCCTCCGGAGGACGGACCGGGTCGGCCCACCACTCTTCGCTCTCTTCATAACTTCTTCCGATCTTGCCGCCGAACTCCTGCGCCCAAGCGTGAAAATCCAGAAGGCACCCGGCCGTCGCGATTACCACTGACACCGAGAAAAATCGAAACACATATCGCATCTTGAAACTCCTTTTCAGGCTTGATTGTCCAGAATTTACTACGGAATTTCCCTTTGAAATTGATACGCCGGGCCATTGCGCCGACGAACTACCGCCGTCTTCCGCCTCCCCCACGGGTCCGGCCTGCCGAGCCGGATCGGCTCACCCCCGAGGACTGTCGGGAGCTATTCGTCCGGTAGGTTCCCCGTTGGCGGGTTTGGCTTTGCCGGTTGAGATTGGATGCGTTGAAAGAACTGGTGGCCCGATTCGTGTTTTGGTTACGCGTCGAGCGCTGCGGTGTTCGCGGTTGGGTCCAGCCTTGGGACGAGCGTTGCTGCCAGGTGCCGTTGTTGTCACGGAAGACCTTTCCACTCTTATCGGCGTACACGTTGTTGCGCTTCTGCGTGACCACGCTCGAGGTGCGCCGTTGCGCGCTGCTGCCTGTCGTTCGTTCGCGCGAGTTGGCCCGGTCTCTGATGCTGTTTGAGCTCTCGGTTAGCGTTCGGGATCTTTCGTTACCGCCGCGCAACTGCCCTGCCGTCCGATCACCAGCACGGTCGCCAACACGATTTCTAACGTCGCCGCTCGTGACCCGGTTTGTGCCCCGGTCGAATGGGTTGCGATCTCGATTCCTCTCGCGGCTGTATAGGTTGTTCGAATTATTGAAATTGTTGCGGTTGATATCGATGTCGATATCGCGATAGCCGCCCGCGCCCCACCATCCACCACCGCCCCAATGGCCACCACCACCCCAATAACCGCCACCAGCGCCCCACCAATTGCCCGACCAACTTCCTTTGCCTCCGGCAATCCACCCGTTGGGTCCGCGATGGCCCACAGCAAAGCCCCACTGGTCGGTAATGGGGTTGTACCGCGCGGCGAATCCGAAGGTGTTTGGGCGCGGGTAGTAGTGATGGCCGTGCCACGGCCGGTAATACCAACCTGTCCCATAGATCACCGCGCCAGCGTAGAGGTACGCGCCCGTATAGCCAGGAGTGTAGCCGACGTAAACGACGTCGGGTGTCGAGTCATAAATGTAGACGTATTTCACGGAATAATGCGGGCAACTTGGCGGGACCGTATAGATGGCATCGGGTATGTAGGTGGCGATGCTCCAAGGGCCATTCGGCCCAGGGCCTTCGTACCAGACCGCTTCGTAGCACACGTAGAAGAGGCCCTCGACTCGGAATACCGCGAACGAGGTATTTTCGGCGTAGAAGAAGTCGCGTCCCTCGACTTGGACGAAGCTTGGTTCGCCATCGTATTCGACGACTAGCGATACGTCGGCCCGATTCACTGCGGAGGTCTGCGGGATTTGCGCATTCATCACCGCCTCTCTCGCCTCATCGGTGCCTGCCACGCTGGACAAGACTTCGCCTTTCGCGGACGACGCCGGAATATCCGCGAAGTCTCCTGGCAATTCCGCAGGCTCTACGAAAATCCAAGGCCCTTTGAGTGACGCCGATGAGAACCATCGGCCGGATAGAAGCACGTAATACATTTGTTCATCAATCTCGAACAAAACATCCCTGTCAGTGTTATCCACGAATAGCAGGTCATTCCCGCCGAGAGGTGCGTAACCGGGAGGGCCATCGGTCACTATCAAATCCGCGGGCGAGGTCTCTACCCGTATCGCTGGCGCTTCTTCGCTGGGGGCAGGCGTAGCGTCGTCTTCGATCAACGCGCCAATGGATGCCGGGGGACTAGGCTCCAGGGTCCAATCGCCCTCGACTGAACTTGCCGAGTACCAGAAGTCGCCTCCGCGCAGATAATATTTCTGACTCGCGGGATCCTGGAACATCGCGAATGGCGTGTTCACGATGCGTTTGATATTGGTGCCTTCTAATTCTTGGGCCTGCGGCGCGCCGTCCAGCACCACCAGAACCGTCGGTGTCTCGGCGAAAATAATCTCGGGCGGCGCATTCTTCAAATCGCGGGATGCCTCTTGCTCCATCTCGACCATGTCCAGAGCAGCGAGAATCCGATCGAGAGACATTGAAAATTCGCCATAGGGCACATGGTCTTCCACGATGGTCCGAAATTTTTCGATCTGTTGCTTCGTCGCGTTAGGAAACTTGACGTCCGTTACAGTCAATTCCTCCAGCGCCACGGTACGCGCTTCTCGATCCGTCGAGACTATCGCGGTCACCCAAAACACCCCAAATACTGGAGTGGGATCACCGGCTCGGGTCACGGACACTGCCGCGCGCGCGGTCAATCGGTTCCCGGCGAAGGTCTCCAATTGGGGTTGATAGATCAAGATTGATGCCTCGGGGGCAGAGATTTCCCTGGGCCAATCGGTTGGGGCGCTTTGCCCCCAGGCATAGGGAGAAAAAGCCCATACGCTAAACGAGATTATAAAAAGGGTCGCGTTGAATAGTCTTAGGTTACTCATGGATATTTTCCTGATTCAGGCGCGGCAGAGGTGTTAGGCAGGTGCGAGGACGCCGCGGTGGCACTCAAGAAATTATCTTGAGTGGATTATTTCGCATTCTATACACTGGTCGGAAATCTGTCTATTGGACTTTAGTCCAATGCGGCATTTGGACTTCTTGAGGGCGAGCGCTGTCTGCCGAGAGACCAGGCTCAGGCAGACGTGGTTTGCCGATAGGAGAATTCTCGACTCGGCGCTAAAAAACCAATGCTTCAAGAGAAGGTCAGTCGAGCCGGGATGCTGTTAAACAATGACCGACCGCACGTACTACATGGCCTATGGAACTTCGTACACCGTTGTACTTGTGGATTGAGTCTTCGTGTTGACTGAGAGGAGGTTCTTGCCCCGCTGAACAGTTGATTTCGAATACTCCATGACGACATTATGGCGGCGCTGCAGCGCCAGGCCAATCTCATTTGATTGGCGAAGTGCGTTACAGGAGGAAAGAGGCAGAAAAGGTGATCGATTCCTGAACCGAATCGGGGGACAAGGTTTTGATAGGAGTTCACAAAGTTGCAGGAAAGAAACTAGGCCTTGACAATGAACGCTGTAGCGCTTCGAACTGATCGGCGCCGGGCAGAGGACATGACTTCCCCGTGCTCCACAGGCACATGGACCCGGCGGCACACCTGCCGGTCGCTCATCGCACTTGGATTGACCTTCTGCTGGACATGCATAGCGGATCCGACTACCGCCTCTTCTGTCCCGGCCGAAGCGACTGCGGAACCGGCCCAAGGGGGCAGGCTAAGCGAGGGGTTGGTTTTCGATTTTTCCCAAAAGAAATTACAGCTAAAACTAGGGGCCACGGCTTTTTTCGACTACGCCGACATCGACCAGAATAGGGCGTTCAATTATTTGTACGGCAATGTGGGCGCGAATAGCGAAGTGCGTAGGGCCCGAATTTCTGCTGCCGCGAATCTGTTTCGCTCTCTGCGCCTGAAACTCCAAGTCTCGTTTGAAGACAACGATGTTGAAATTGTCGATGCGTATCTCGTGCGAAGCGGCATTCCGTACTTGTCGGAGTTGCGCATTGGGCAGTTGAAGGAACCCTTCGGAATGGAGCAACTGCAAAGCTCCCGGCATCGTCCTTTTATGGAGCCTTCCCTCCTCACACAGCTTACACCGGGCCGCAATGTAGGCATCAAGTTCTCGAACGCTCATCTGAATGATCGCCTCACCTGGTCCGCGGGCCTGTTTTACGATGTTGACACCCTGGACGCGGTGTCGGAAAGCCAGGGGCTGGGATTTACGGCGCGACTCACGGGGTTGCCACTTTGGAACGAGGAACGGGACGAATTGCTGCATCTTGGTGTGGCTTTTACGTACAGGGGTGATGCCAACGAAATGAGCGTCAAGATTCGCCCTGAGTCGCACTTGGCGCCCCAGTACTTGAGCACAGGCACAATCGCCCTTGACACCCTGAGCGGTATGGGTCTTGAAGCCGCATACCAGCGCGGCCCGCTGCTATTTCAGAGCGAGTATATTCGCGCCTGGCTCCACGATGCGGAGCAGGATATCGATATCAATCTCGAAAATATTACGATCACGCGCGCTACTAAAAAGGAGGTTGAATTTGAAGCGCTGTATGCGCAAGTGGCCTACCTCTTGACGGGCGAGACCCGCGAGTACTTTCCAGAGCGCGGTATTTTGGGGACAGTTACCCCACGCAGAAATTTCGGCCTTGGGAAATCCCGCGGTCCCGGAGCCTGGGAAGTCACCGCCCGCATCTCGCATATCGACTTAAATGATAGCTTCGTCCACGGCGGCGAAGCCACCAACTACTCGCTGGGCTTGAACTGGTATATGAACCCCAATTTCCGAGTCATGTGGAATTACATCCACGCTGACATTAAAGTTCGAACGGACTTTCCGTTGCCCAATAGCACACCCACCGCGAATCTTGATAACAACGCGATATCTTCCAGATGCGCTTCCAGATTGACTTCTCGCCCAAGCGGGTCCGTTCCTTGGCTCCCCGCCGCCTCTTTGGCAAGTAGATAGATCCTGTTATGGAAAGGCCTACTGGTGCTAGGAAAAGGCGTCTCCGTCGTCATCCTGAGCACCTTATCCTTATTCCGCGCTGAAAACCGCTTTCCGAAACAGGAACTATCTATGTGCCAGTCTGCCATAAGGATTCATGGCAGCAATCTTCCTGTTTCGGAAGCGACTGAAAAAGGACGGTTATATTCTCTTCAGGACAGCCCTGAAGTCCTCCGAAGAAACAATGAGTTGATTGCCCGAGAGGGAATATTGCGCGTTGATAATGTAACCCGGCTTGTTGATGATGAGCGTCGAACCCACGACCCGGTAATTCTCCGTATGGGAATTCACATTTTCGTTGCGATCTGTCGTTGTCGTTATGATGTGAGCGTTCGACCGGAACTCGATGACTTTCGAGGCGTAGGGGCCAAAGAAATCCCTGGGCGCAAGGCTTACGACTTGCCATCGCGTGTTGCCCAACGGGCCAGTCTCGCTATGCGCATACGAGCTCGCGCTGCTCTGCTGGCTCATCTGCTGCGCTTTTTTCTTGTCACGTTCGTTGCCGACCATGTAGCCGATACCCGCATGGGCTCCAGGGAGAATCGATCCCCTTGTCGGCCCGCATCATGGCCCTCGCCGATTCCTACGACCTGCTCATGAGTGAACGACCATCCGGCCCGCCTGTTCCCCACTCCGAAGCCATGAAGTTGATCGAGAAAGAGAAAGCGCAGCACTTCGATCCTGAAATAGTCAACGCTTTTCTTAGCATCGAAGATCGGTTCAGGAGTATCGCCTACGACCTCGCCGACTCCGAAGAAGAGCGCGCAGCCGCCGCCAGGAAGGAGAGGTCATGAACCCTGCGCCACGCGCTGATCCAAGCGCCGAGCGGGCTCCCCCCAACGGGTGCGGCGCGCGAAGCCTGTGGT
>JAPYPO010000161.1 GCA_029937645.1 Candidatus Hydrogenedentota bacterium | reverse complement strand
GCGAAGCGGGTTCTGACTCGCAATGACAATTTAAGTCGGGTCAATTATGAACCAATATACTAGAAAACACTTCCCTTAATTTCTACCGGGTCCCACCTTCACATCTGTTTGGAGGTGGGGTCTTACCAAGAGAACGCTGCCAAGCTAGGCCTGCGGAATCGGGGGCGGTGCCTGGCCGAACAATCCCGCAAGATCCGGCACTTTTCCTGCTTCCGTCCACTCGGCCATTCCTTGAGACCAAACCAACGTGGTGGCGCTAACTTGGCCGCTTTGCGCTTGCTGGCGAAGGGCATTCACATCGAATGGCCCTGTCTGTTGGCCGTCAACCGCCGCGAAATACGCCGTCGCTTGCGGGATAGGTGGCGGTCCGCCTGGCGCGGGCGGCGGGGCCTGCTGCGCCTGATTCTGACCGCCTAACGCTTGACCCATCTGATTCGCCATGGCGAAGCCCATGCCCATGCCGATCCCCGCGCCGGCGTCGCCGCCGGGATTTTCCGCTGCAGCTTCCATCGCGTTCGCCGCTTGAAACTGGGTGTATGCATTGAGATTTCCGATAATTCCCATGCTACTGCGTTTGTCCAACACCTCCTCCACTGCGGGTGGTAGCGAGATATTCTCGACGAGAATTTTCGTGACATCCAGCCCATATTCTTCGAAGTCGCCGTGGATGCGCTCGGAGATAAAGACGCCGAGTTCATCATAATTCGCCGCCATATCGAGCACCGGTATTTTGCTCTCCGCCACCAAGTCCGTGGATCGCGACACAATAAGATTGCGAAGCTGGCCGGTCAGTTCGTCCGCGACGAAATGGCCATCGGTGCCCACGATTTCCTTGATAAACTTCGCGGCGTCAGCCACGCGGATGCAATACGATCCAAACATGCGAATACGAATCGGACCGAACTCAGGGTCGCGGAGCATGATGGGGTTTTTCGTGCCCCACTTCAGGTCGGTGAATCGGCGGGTATTGACAAAATAGACCTCTGCCTTGAAGGGGCTTTCAAAGCCGTGTTTCCAGCCTTTCAAGGTCGAGAGAATCGGAATGTTCTCCGTTTCCAACGTGTAGGTGCCTGGCGTGAACACATCCGCGAGCTGACCTTCGTTGATTAATACGGCCACCTGCGACTCACGCACCACCAACTGCGCGCCATACTTGATTTCATTCCCATGGCGTTCGAAGCGTCGAACCATCGTATCGCTCGACGGATCCAGCCACTCGATAATATCGACGAATTCGCCGCGTATCTTATCCCACAATCCCATCGCTCGATCCTCCTATCCAGCGGGCGCAGCCTAAACGCAAACGCCGAGTACAGCCCAGCAAGTATACTACAGGAAAGAGGCGCTAATTATTCGTTTGGCGCAAAGCCTATTCGGCGTCAATAAATGAAGTTTTGGGAGATGAACCCTCTTTCTTCTCGGCGGGCTGCGGGAGGGTCGAGCCTGCACCCTCAAGCGTCTCCCTCCGGTTTCACTGACGATCCGTCCCCCGGAGTCAGCATACTTCTTACCGATACGGCCTTCTCCGGCATGGTATGATTCTCACCCGAACAACCCTCAACAACCGACAGGAGTGCGCAGTGATTTCCCATCGAAACCTATATCGGGCCGCCGGAGTTCTTGCCTTGTGCTGCGCATCATCCGCCACCGCCCAAGTCGATCTTCTCCCCGACATCGTGTACGACGTGAACACCTTGTACCTCAACGAAATCGATACGGTCGAGCGACCGGGGCGTGTGCTGCTGCGCTTCGAGGGCTTGTATCCAAACGCGGGCCCGGGCGAATTCCGCCTGGAGGCGACGGGCGAGGACGCGGGCAACGGTCGGCAGCGTGTTGTCCAACGCGTTGATCGCGACGACGGAACCTCCTACACACGCCCCACCGCGTTTCTCTATGCGCCGCATTTAGGCGACAAGATGGAAATCACCGGCTGGGCCGATTATTACATTCGTGAGATCTTGCCGGACGATGGGGTGGGGGAGGTTTTGAGGGCGGGGGCCAAGACCCTGGTCGGCATCACCAGTTCCGTCGCCGTCGACTTTGGGATGCCCTTGCCGAACATGCCGCTCCCCGGCGCCCAGATCATTCGCAACGGAGGAAACCACGGCATATCGGTCGGCTACGGCGATCTCTACCCGAGGCACCTGGACGACCAATGGGTGGATATCACCGGCTTGCCCGCGGGCGAGTATTGGCTGGAAGTAGAGATGGACCGTCTCGATCATGTGTTGGAGGCGGACGACACCAATAACAGCGCGCGGATCAAGATTGCCCTGCCGTCGTCGATCCTCGATTCGGATGGCGACGGACTCAACGACGACGCGGAGGAGGTGTTCGGGACTAATCCTGACGACGCGGATTCGGATGACGACGGGCTGAGTGATTTCGATGAAGTCGCGTACGATGGCGACGACACTGCCTACAACCCCTACCACCCAGAAACAAACCCAAGCGGTACGGACCTCGACGCCTCATCGAGTGATACAGACGGCGACCACTATTCGGACTTGACGGAGATAGCCTTCGGGCACGACCCTCTCAACCCGGAAGACCCTGGCGCGGGCGGACTCTTTTGCGCGGCGGGCGGCGTTTCAACGTGGCGGAATCTTGCCGGTGACTTGGTGATCGTGGGCCTGTCACTTCTCGTTCTATTGTGGAGAAGTTTCCGACTGCCGGCCGGACGCCGGGCCTAGTTTAATGGGGGCGATGCAACCGTAGGTGGGGCGCCATCACCCTCAAACCGGACTACCCCGGATTCGTCCACAAAAAATGACTTGGTACCCGTCTTACCGAGCGCGCTGGGCGTAGCGGTCGAGGTGTACGTTGCCAAGCCATTGACCATCAATGGGGTGGCCTCGAAATCATAACCGTGTTTGATACCCGCGGACAGGACGGTGTCGATGTAGGGGACTGTTGCCGTTCCCAATGCGTTCAACGTGCCAAACTTACCAATCCCGACAGCATCCGTATCGACCGCGCTCGTTTGATAGGAAATCTCAGCCGTGGAAATCGTTCTAACGGCACCCGTTGCACTGCCCTCATTCGCGCTCATGCGCGAACGCAAAAGATTCGGAATGGCGATGGCAGCAATAATCGCGATGATCGCGACTACGATCATGAGTTCGATTAGCGTAAAACCATTTCGCATTTTCACAACACTCACTCCTCTAAGGATACTCAGTGTGCAACCCATTTCGATTCTGTGGACCTACCAAGTCGGCCCTGGCGCGTACCACGACAGCTCAATTTCTTTATAGAAGAGCGGCGGGGGCATAGACCCCCGCCACCATAAAACATAATTGAATTGCTCGCCTAGTTCATCGGAGGCGAAGCGACTGTGGGTGGCGTCACGCCGTCACCCTCGAAGCGGATTACGCCGGATTCGTCCACGAAGAACGCCTTGACGCCGGACTTAGCAGGCACGGCGGGCGTAGCAGTAGCGGTATAGGTCGCTACATTGTTGGTCAAATCTGGGGTGGCCGTGAAAGTATAGCCCTGTTTGGTGCCGGAAGAAAGAGCGGCATCAATGAACGGCGTGGTGCCCGTTCCAAGGTTCGTAATCGTCGCGTACTTTGCGATACCCGTGGTGCCATCTGCGTCGATACCAGAGGCCTGATAGCCCGCTTCACCGGTGGAGATCGTGCGAGTAGCACCGGTCGCGCCTGCTTCGTTGGCACTCATGCGCGAGCGAAGCAAGTTGGGGATGGCGATGGCCGCGATAATGGCAATAATTGCCACCACGATCATCAACTCAATAAGTGTAAAACCAGAATTTTTCTTCATAAGCTTTCCCTCCTAGCACCCGTTAATCTACTTAGAACCAAACCAATGACCCTCTGTCAATCGAAGGCCACACAAACAACCAAGGCCACGCAAACAACCACTGTGTCCAAGCTCTGCATGATGGAAAGCAACAAGAATGCCAAAAATAGTCTTCCGCTGTAACGTTCTCATCTTAATGCTTTTATAGATATTCCTTGACGAGATACCGCAGGAGACTCACAAATTTTAGACTCGTTCCTTGTCATCTCGTGACAAAAATTGTCACCAATGCCATCAACTTTTTACAGCAGAGAATATCGGGCAAGTCTCGATTACCCCGAAAACCCCAAGTTTTGGAAGCTGATAAACCAAGATACTACATTTTATCGTCCGTGTCAATAGATCCATCCCGAACCCAATCCACCCGAGCCCAGCACGATCTTGCTACTTCTTCTTTCTGAATTGGTCCGGCGTAACCCGTTCGAATTCAAATGTGTTTTGTATCACACCCTCCGGGGGGATCGCCGCATCGCGCGCGCGTTCGTCCAGCATCGCCGACAAGCTACTGACTACATCGGACCGGCTCGGATCGCGGATCAAGTTTACCAGCTCTTCGGGATCCGACTGGTGGTCGTATAACTCAGAATTGGCGGCGCTGCCTGGGCCTCTTCCTCGACGCGTATAGCGGTATCGCGCCGTGCGGATGCTGTAACTGCCGCGTCCTCCCGTTATCGCTGAATTGCGCGGTGTTGCGTTGGGATCTAGGAGCGTTGGAACCAGGCTGACGCCGGACAGGTAGGGAGGCGGCTGCACGCCACTCAACTCGGTGAGCGTCGGATAGAGGTCGACCAGCTCCGCGAGAGAATTCGTCTTGCTTCCTTTCGCCTTGACGCCCGGCCCGGCGAAAATCAACGGTACTCGCGCCGCGTTCTCAAACAGCGTGCCTTTTTTCCATAGGCCATGCTCGCCCAAGTGGAAGCCGTGATCCGATGTGAAGACCACGACGGTATTCTCCGCCAGCCCGGTGCTGTCAAGCGCATCAAGCACACGGCCGACTTGTGCATCCATAAATGTGGTGGTCGCGTAGTACGCCTGAATCGCTCTTCTTGCGTGTGCCTGCGAGATGTTGGCTTCTTCGTATTTATAATTGAAGCGCGACCGTATGGCAGGAGGCACTGTGTCGAGATATCCCTCCGGAATTTCCGGGACCTTAATCTCCTCGATGGGGTACATGTCAAAGTATTTCTTCGGCGCTACAAAGGGGAGATGCGGTCGATAAAACCCGACGGCCAAGAAGAACGGCGTGTCTCTGCGCGCAAAGCGTTCCAGTAGCTTGATGGCTTCCGTCGCGCCAACACCGTCCGTTTGCTCCTCATCTTCACCGTCCGCTGCCAACCAGCTCAACGTATCGCCGACGCGCCACTGTGGCGGCATGGGGTGCGCATCGGGCAAGGCATAGATGAGGTCTTCATCATCCTTATCGCGGCCACGCGGGTTGACTGTTTGGTCCCACGAATGCGGATCATCGTGGCCGCCGGTTCCAATATTGCTGGGATTGTTGTAATGAAAAATCTTGCCGACGCGCGCCGGGAAATACCCCCCATTACGGAATGCCTGTGGAAGGGTTGTGACGTTCGGTGTGTGCTCGCGCAGGTAGACCTGGTTGTTGTACGAGAGCGTCTGGTCGGGGTACAGGCCCGTCAAGAACGAGATTCGGCTCGGATTACACCCCGGCATCTGACAGTACGCTTGATTGAACTGCACGCCACGGCTGGCCAGCCTATCGATATTGGGAGACTTAACCTGCGCATGGCCGTAGGTGCCGAGATCGCAATTGAGATCATCAGATATCAGGAACAACACATTCACCTTGGAATCGGCAGCGTGAGCGGTCGAAATAAGTGCGAAGGCGAGTAGAAATAAAAGGGTGGTAATGGTTCGATACATGGACTGTCTCCTTCGGTACATGGACTGTCTCCTCAAGTGATGGCAATTCATTGCAGTCGGCACGAACAAGAAATTCAATACGGAATGACCCGCTCAAATTCGTAGGTATTTTGAATGAGGCCTTCGGGCGCTTCCAGCGCGTCGGCGATCCGCTCGTCGAGCAGCGCGGACATCTTCTTTACGGTTTCCGCGTAGTTCGGATTGCGGATTAGGTTAACCATCTCTTCCGGGTCTGATTCGCGGTCGTACAATTCCATGTTCGCAGAACTGCGGCCCTTTCCCCAGCGAGTATAGCGGTACCGCGCCGTGCGCACTGTATATCCGGATCCAAGCTGCGTCAACGCCGAGTCGCGGAGCGTCGCGCTGGGATCGCTGAGCGCCGGAACCAGGCTGACACCAGAAAGGTAGCCGGGCGCCGGTACGCCCGCCAATTCGGCGAGCGTGGGGTAGATGTCGATCATCTCGGCGAGCGCATCCGTCTTGCTTCCCTTCGCCTCGATGCCCAGTCCCGCAAAGATGAGCGGCACCCGCGCCGAATTCTCGAACAGCGTCCCCTTCATCCACAGCCCGTGTTCGCCCAAGTGATATCCGTGATCCGAGGTAAAGACCACTACCGTATTGTCCGCGAGGCCCGTGTCGTCGAGCGCATCAAGCACGATACCGAGTTGCGCGTCGGCAAACGAGACGGACGCGTAAAACCCCTGTATTGCCCGTTTCGCGTTCTCCTTAGAGATGACGGCTTCATAAGGTTTGCGGCTAAAACGAGAACGCACCGCTTCAGGAACCGTGTCCAGGTATCCCGCAGGAACTTCAGGAACCTCGATATCCTCCAGCGGATACATATCGAAATACTTCTTTGGCGCCACAAACGGCAGATGCGGTCGATAGAGTCCGACAGCTAAGAAGAACGATTCGTCGTTGCGGGCGAAGCGCTCGAGTAATTCGACCGCTTCTGTCGCGGCGATGCCATCGGTTTGCTCGCTATCTTCTCCATCCGCAGCCAACCAGCACAGCGCGCCGCCGGTATTCCCTGGAACCAAGCTGTAAATAAGGCGCTGGTCATCCAAATCGCGGCCCCGAGGATTGATCGTTTGGTTCCAGGAACTGGGATCGTCGTATCCCCCGCTACCAATTTCTCCGGGCACGTTATAGTGAAAGATCTTGCCGATTCGCGCCGCGAAGTAACCCTTCTTGCGAAAGGCCTGCGGAAGCGTGATGACATTCGGAGTGTGCTCACGAATGTAGACCATGTTGCCTTTGACCAGCGTTTGATCGGGGTAGAGGCCCGTCATAAACGAGGCCCGGCTCGGTCCGCAGAAGGGCATCTGACAGTAGGCTTGATTGAACTGCACGCCCCGGCTAGCCAAGCGATCCAGGTTGGGCGACTTCACTATCGGGTGCCCGTAGGAGCTAAGGTCGTTATTAAGGTCATCGCAAATCAAGAACAACACATTCGGCTTGGAACCGGCAGCGTGAACAGGTGAATTGCAGGTAAGAATGAACAGGCATATGCCTAGAGCAAGACCGCGACCCATCATAGGAGCCCTCCGTCAAGTAGATGCTGATTGCAATTATTGGGAAGCTGGAATCTAACCAACCGGCCTTCCTTAGTTCAGGCCATTACGTTTGAATTGTTCATGATTCTGCATAATGCCTTCGGGCGGCTCCGCCGCGTCGGCGATGCGTTCGTCGAGCAAGGCCGACATCTTCTTAAAGACATCGGCGTACTTTGGGTCGCGCGCCAAGTTGTGCAGTTCCTCGGGATCCGACTCATGGTCGTACAACTCGGTATTGTTGGCACCGCCGCCTTCAGTCCAACGCGTGAAGCGGTACCGCGAGGTGCAGACGGTGTAGCCTGAGCCTTTGCTCAGCTTGAACACGGCCTGGGTGAAGGCCGAATCGCGCACGGATGCGCTGGGATCTTTCAGTATGGGTACAAGGCTAACGCCGGATAGAAAGCCAGGCGCTTGTACGCCGCACATCGCGGCAAGGGTGGGATAGATATCGACCAACTCCGCGAAAGATTCGGTCTTACTTCCCTTCGTCTCAACACCCGGTCCCGCAATAATCAGCGGTACCCGCGTCGAATTCTCGAACAATGTGGGCTTCTGCCAATACCCATGTTCGCCCATGTGATACCCGTGATCCGAGGTGAAAACCACGATGGTGTTTTCCGCCAGCCCCGTTTCGTCTAGCGCGTCGAGCACGAGCCCGAGTTGCGCGTCGGCGAAGGAGATGGACGCGTAATAGCCCTGCATCGCTTGCTTGGCGACGTGTTCGGGAAGATTGACCTGCTCAGGCAGGCGTAGCAGAGATCGCTGGACCACCTCGGGAAGCGTATCCAAGTATCCTTCCGGAACCTTTGGAGCCACCTGAATCTGCTCGGGCGGATACATATCAAAATACTTCTTCGGTGCCACATAGGGCACATGGGGTCGAAACAATCCGACGGCCAAGAAGAAGGGTTTTTCGTTGTCGGCATACCGCTCGAGCAATTCGACGGCTTCCTCCGCAGCAATGCCATCCGTCTGCTCGTTATCTTCTCCTTCGGCAGCCAGCCAAGACAACGTGCCGCCGAAACTACCCGGAACTAGGCTGAAAATCTGGTCTTGCTCATCCACGTCGCGACCACGCGGATTGATCGTGCGATTCCAGGACGCGGGATCATCGTATCCACCCGTCCCGATGTTTCCGGGCACACCGTAATGAAAAACCTTTCCGATTCTCGCCGCGGAATAGCCCACACGGCGGAACATCTGCGGGAGCGTCGTGACGTTCGGCGTGTGCTCGCGAAGATAGACCGCGTTGTCGGAGAGCAGCGGGTGATCCGGGTCTAGGCCCG
>JAPYPO010000160.1 GCA_029937645.1 Candidatus Hydrogenedentota bacterium | reverse complement strand
TTGAAACCTGCTCGCGATGGCCGCGAGCGGGTGCATATGGGAAATGTCGGCTAAATGCAATTTTTACGTGATCTTCACGACAAGCAAGCGAAGCTCTTCGAGAAGGGCGCGCCGCTGGAAAAGTTTTACGCCCTCTTCGAGGCGCATGACACGATTGTTTTCACGCCGGGCCATGTGACGAAGGGCGCCTCGCATGTTCGCGATGCGCTCGACCTGAAGCGCATGATGATTACGGTGGTGGTGGCTCTTGCGCCGTGCATGTTTATGGCGATGTACAACACGGGCTTCCAGGCCTTCCTGGCTATCGAGGCTGGCGCGCTGCCGCTGGATTGCTGGCAGACCGTGGTGTGGCAGCTGCTTACCCTGAGCTTCAACCCCACGAACCCGCTGACGTGCTTGCTATACGGCGCGCTTTTTTATCTTCCTGTCTATGTTGTGACGCTGGCGGCGGGCGGTCTCGCGGAGGTGGTGTTTGCCATCATTCGCAGGCATGAAATCAGTGAGGGCTTCTTGGTCACAAGCGCGCTCCTGCCGCTGACCCTCGCGCCCACGGTTCCCTTGTGGCAGGTGGCTCTGGCCGTCATATTTGGCGTTGTTATCGGCAAGGAAGTCTTCGGCGGTGTCGGCATGAATATCTGGAATCCGGCGCTTTTGGCGCGGGCCTTTCTCTTCTTCGCATACCCCGCGCAGATTTCGGGTGATAAGGTATGGATTGCCGCGCAAACGGGCCCCGACGGTTATTCGGGCGCGACCCTTCTTGCCACAGCCTTTTACGGCGCGGAAAAGGTCGACGAGGCGGGCGAAGTCATCTTGACCAAGAGCGGCGAGCCTGTGCTCAGCGGATTGCAGGCGATCAGCGACAGCGCGTGGTCTTGGTGGGACGCGTTTTTTGGCCTGATGCCTGGTTCCATGGGCGAGACTTCGGCGTTGTTTTGCTTGCTCGGCGCGGCCGTTCTTATCTTCACGAAGATCGGATCGTGGCGCACGATGGCTGGATGCCTTGTCGGAAGTTTTTGCATGGCGGGGCTGTTGAATATGATCGGTTCAGATTCTAATCCTTTCTTCGACGTACCCTTCTACTGGCACTGGGTGTTGGGCGGGTTTGCCTTCGCGGCGGTATTCATGGCCACGGACCCCCAGACCTCTCCCTATACCGACAGCGGTAAGCTCCTTTACGGATTCTGCATCGGGGTGCTGGGTATATTGATACGCATTATTAACCCCGCCTATCCCGAGGGGTGGATGCTGGCCATCTTATTCATGAATACTTTTGCGCCGCTCATGGATTACGCCGCGAAGCAACGGAACATCAAGAGGAGGTTGGCTCGCCATGCCGCGTAACAGCCCCGCGTACATCGTTCTTTTTTCCGCCATCGTTTGCGCGGTGTGTTCGCTGTTCGTGGCGTCTTCCGCCACCTTTCTGAAAGAACGTCAGGTGCGCAATGCTTTGCTCGACAAACAGACGAAGGTGCTCATGCTGGCCGGTCTGATTGAGGAAAAGTCTGGTAAGTCCGCCGAAGAAATTGAGGCGGTTTTCGACGCCCGAATCAACACACGCATCGTCAAGTTGGAAACGGGCGAGTACGACACAGAAGGCGTGATCGCGGACCCTGCGGGCTACGACCAGTTAAAAGCATCGAAAGATCCCGCGTGGAGTGTGGCGGGCGGTGACAATATCGCGGGCCTCAAGAGCATCCCGAATTACGCGAAGGTGTACTTGGTCAACGGCGACGATGGGAACCTTGAGTTGCTCGTCTTGCCGGTGGAAGGTAAGGGCTTGTGGTCTACCCTGTACGGCTTTGTGGCGCTCCGGGCGGACTTTGATACGGTTCATGGACTCACCTTTTACAAACACCTCGAAACGCCCGGGCTCGGCGGTGAAGTGGACAATCCGCGTTGGCGCGCCAAGTGGGCGGACCGAAAGGTTTTTGACGAGAACTTCGATCCGGTCATCCGCGTCATCAAGGGACCCGCCGACCCACCGGATGAAGCGCCGTTCGAAGTGGACGGTCTTTCGGGGGCCACGATCACGAGTAATGGGGTAACGTATCTGATGCAATTTTGGTTGGGCGAAGATGGTTTTGGGCCCTATTTGGCAAAACTTCGATCCGAAGGGGGCGCTTCGTAATGGCCGTCATGGGAAAAGAAGAACGAAAACTGGTGCTGGACCCCTTCTTTAACAACAACCCTATCGCCCTGCAAGTGCTGGGGATTTGTTCGGCCTTGGCGGTGACCACCCAGTTGAAGCCATCGTTTGTAATGGCGGTCGCGCTCACCCTGGTCACGGGCTTCTCGAGTCTCTTCGTCAGTTTCATTCGCAACTACATACCGAATAGCGTGCGCATTATCGTCCAGATGACGATCATTGCGTCCCTCGTTATCATCGTGGATCAAGTGCTCAAGGCCTATCTCTACAGCATCAGCACGACCATGTCGGTTTATGTGGGCCTCATCATTACTAACTGCATTGTGATGGGACGCGCCGAGGCCTACGCCATGCAGAACGGCCCCGTCCGCAGTTTCCTTGACGGCATCGGAAACGGCTTGGGCTACAGCTTGATTCTCATGGGTACCGCGAGTATTCGCGAGTTGCTCGGCTCGGGTAAGCTCTTCGGCTATCCTGTTCTGACGCTGACGAGCGAAGGTGGCTGGTATGTGCAAAATGGCCTGATGCTGATTTCGCCGGGGGCCTTCTTCATCATTGGGTTCTTTATCTGGGGCATCCGGGTGTGGAAGCCCGAACAGGTAGAGGAGGCCTAAGCCATGCAAGATCTGATTAACATCCTTATCAAGGCCGTCTTCGTCGAGAACATGGCGCTGGCCTTCTTCCTGGGCATGTGTACCTTTATCGCCTGCTCGAAGAAAGTGGAGACCGCCATTGGCCTTGGCTTCGCGGTGGTCTTCGTGCTCGGCATCACGGTGCCCATCAACAATCTTATATACAAGTGTCTGCTACAAGAAGGGGCGCTGGCTTGGGTGCCGTTCGTTGGGGATCGCTTGGCCCAGTTCGACGACCTAGCCTTCTTGGGCCTCCTCTGCTATATCGGCAGTATCGCGGCCACGGTTCAATTGCTGGAAATGTTTTTGGACAAGTACGTGCCCAAGCTCTACGTTTCGCTCGGCGTGTTTTTGCCACTTATTACGGTAAACTGCGCGATCCTTGGCTCGACCCTCTTTATGGTTGAGCGCGACTACGGATTTGTGGAGAGCACCTTCTTCGGTGTGGGCAGCGGTATCGGGTTTGCCTTGGCCGTCGTCGCGCTCGCGGCCATCCGCGAGAAAATGACCTACAGCAACGTGCCGGACGGCCTTCGCGGGCTCGGCATTACCTTCATCGTGACGGGCCTTATGGCAATCGGATTCCTCTGCTTCGGCGGGATTCAACTATAGGCCGTCGCGTCGGCAGCGAACGAAATAAACTGTTATTAGCAGGGCCAATGCCTTGGCCATGGCTTAGGAGCATAGAAATATGGGAGCGCAAATCGGTCTTGGAATGGTCATGTTTACGGCCATCATCCTGGGCATGGTCGCCGTCCTCGTTATGGCGCGGAAGTGGCTGGTCAGCACCGGGGACGTCAGCATCACTATCAACGGTGATGGAGAAAACGCGGTGCATGTGGAGGCGGGCAGCACCCTGCTAAACGCCCTCTCGGCCCAAAAGATTTTCATCCCTTCCGCCTGCGGCGGTAAAGGCAGTTGCGGCGTGTGCAAGGTCGGCGTACTTGAGGGCGGGGGCGCCATGCTGCCCACGGAACTCGGCTTCATCAGCCGTGGCGAGGCACGCGAGGGCTGCCGTCTCTCGTGCCAAGTCAAAGTGAAGCAGGATCTCAAAATAGAAGTTCCCGCTGAGATATTCAGTGTGCGCAAGTGGCAATGCAAAGTGCGCTCGAACCACAACGTGGCGACCTTCATCAAAGAGCTGGTGCTTGAGTTGCCCGAAGGTGAATCGGTGCCCTTCCGCGCGGGCGGCTACATCCAAATCGAGTGTCCGGCGCATGTGGCAAAGTACGAAGATTTCGACGTGGAAGAGGAGTACCGCGAAGACTGGGACAAGTTCAAGATCTGGAAGTACGTATCGACGGTTACCGAGGGCGTAAACCGCGCCTATTCCATGGCGAGCTATCCCGAGGAAGAGGGCATCATCATGCTGAATGTCCGCGTGGCGACCCCACCCCCACGCGCCCCGGAAGGTACGCCGCCGGGCATCATGTCGTCTTATATTTTTAGTTTGAAACCGGGCGACGAGGTGACGATTTCCGGGCCCTTCGGCGAATTCTTCGCGCGTGAGACGGAAAACGAGATGGTGTTCATCGGCGGTGGTGCCGGCATGGCCCCGATGCGTTCGCACATCTTCGATCAGTTCAAGCGCCTGAGCAGCACGCGAAAGGTGTCCTTCTGGTACGGGGCACGAAGCCTTCGCGAGGCCTTCTACATTGATCATTTCGACGCGATTGCCAAGGATAACAAGAACTTCGATTGGCACCTCGCCCTCTCCGAGCCGCTGGAAGAAGACAACTGGTCGGGCTATGTAGGGTTTATCCACCAGGTGCTCTTCGAGAATTATTTGAAGGATCATCCGAGCCCCGAAGACTGTGAATATTACATCTGCGGCCCCCCCATGATGAATGATGCCGTCATCAATATGCTCCACGATCTCGGTGTGGAAAACGAGAATATCCTCTTCGACGATTTCGGGGGTTAGGCAGCTCTATTTTGGGCTTACCCATTCCAATGGAGTCCCCTGCGTGGCCCCGCAACCCAAAGTGTTAACCCCACGGAGTCTCGCTGTTCTCGCGGTGGGACTTGTTATTTTGGGGATCCTTACCGTCAACCGTCTCGCGTCGCCCCCCGCGCGCGAGGAGCTTCTCACCTTTTCCGGGCCGACCATGGGCACGGCCTATCGGGTACAGGTTATTCCCGACCGCCAAAGCACGGACACGGCCTACGCCGCCCGCTTGTCGGCCGCTATTGAAGAAACACTCGAATCGGTCAACCAAAACATGTCGACCTACTCACCGGATTCGGAGTTGTCTCGATTCAACGCATCGGATGGCGAGGAAAGGTTTACGATTTCGGAGGACACCGCCGCCGTGTTCGCCTGTGCGCTGGAAGTCGCCGAGGCCAGCGGCGGGGCGTTTGATATCACAGTCGGCCCGCTTGTCAACGCGTGGGGCTTTGGTCCCAATGGACGCCACCAACCGCCAACGGACGAAGAACTGACGGCATTGCGCTCTCACGTTGGTTACCAAAAACTGCACCTCGACGTGGAAGCGAGCACGATACAAACGATTGACGCGGCGCTGTACTGTGATTTATCCGCACTGGCAAAAGGATTCGCGGTCGACCAGATAGCAGAAGCGCTCGACGAACTCGGCACCGGGCGCTACCTAGTGGAAGTGGGCGGCGAAGTCCGCGCGCGGGGAATGAACCAGCGCGGCGAAGCATGGTCTCTCGGGATTGAAAAACCCGTGGACATCGGACGCGAACTCCAGCGCACCGTCCGCCTTCACGACGTGTCGTTGGCCACATCGGGCGATTACCGGAATTTCTACGAGCAGGACGGCCTGCGCCTCTCCCATACCATCGACCCGCGAACGGGCCGCCCGGTGGCGCATCGCCTTGCATCCGTCAGCGTCATCCACCCGAGCTGTATGTATGCCGACGCATATGCCACGACACTGATGGTGCTCGGGCCTGACGACGGACTGGCCTGGGCTGAGGATCACGGGTTGGCTGCGCTCTTTCTCGTGCGCGCAGGGGATGGCTTTGAGGAACGGGCCACGTCCCGGTTCAAGGACGGGTACGGCGACGGACAACCGGGCTCCTCCGGTGGTACAATAGAGCCATGAGCCTATTTCTTGTAACCTTCGCAGCCTTTTGTTTCATCGTGCTCATCATGGCGGTGGGCGTCATATTCAAAGGCCGCTGCCTCCGAGGATCCTGTGGCGGGCAAGCCATCGTCGATGCGAACGGCGACCTCCTCAATTGCGACACATGCCCCGTGCGCAAAGAACACGAAGAACAGGCGCGAGCGGCGCTGGAGCAGATCGCATCCGCGCAGAAGGCTACCGAGAAAACCCACGCCTAGAGCATCTTAAGACCTTCGAGAGCACAACGACTACGACGGATGCTTTTGAACCACGAATGAACACGAATACACACGAATTAGGAAAATACCCGTGTTTATTTTTGGTTCCGTGAGATTTACGCGAGCAGATCTGCTTAGGGTTACAAGTTCCGCGCCCCTTCGACGATTCACGGTGCGTCAGGCGAAATTGCTGATCAGGGCCTCGGGGATCTTGCCGCGATTCGCGGCCTTGCTGTTGATGACGCGATTGACCATCACGCTGCGAATGTGGAAGCGGGAGTATATATCCTCGACAAGGGGCGTCATGGAGTTGGACGCCAGAACCATGACACCCTTCTTATCCAACTCGGTCGCCACGTGGGCCAACATGCGTTGCGCGGGCTCGTCGAAGCCATTCAGGTTGTAGGCGGTGAAGGACGAGGTCTGCGACACCGGATGGTAGGGCGGATCGAAATAGACCAAGTCCCCCGGCTCCGCATTGTCCAGGATCGCGGCAAAGGACTGCGTATCCAGTTTTGCCTTTCGCAGCGCTTTGGACACCACACGGAGGTTTCGCTCGTCACGAATCTTCGGGTTCTTATATTTGCCCATGGGCACGTTGAACCCGCCGGAGCTGTTCTCGCGATAGAGGCCGTTGAAGCAGGTCTTGTTCAGGTAGATGATCCGCGCTGCGCGTTGGGCGCGCGTCGGTGGCAACGTGCCTCCAAGCCCGCGAATGCGGTAGTAGTATTCCTTTGAATGAGCCTCCGCGTGTGCGCTAAGAAGCGTGAGCACTTCGTCCAACTCATCGCGTACGGCCTCGTAGGTCTCGACAAGTTTAGCGTTGTTATCCGCAAGCCACGCCTTCTTTGCGCCCAGTCGATCCGCGCGCGCCAAATCGAAAAACAGCGCGCCTCCCCCAACAAAAGGTTCATGGTAGCGCTCGAATTTCCCAGCCTTCTTCACGGCCTCGATCAGTGCGGGCAGCGAGGCCCGCTTGCCGCCGACCCATTTAAGGAAAGGGCGCGGCGCGGCTCGACCGGGGGATTTCAGGTGATTCTTCATAGTCCGAAATACAGTTCCAGCCATTTTTTTAGATCGCTCAGTTCGACGGCCATGCCCGTGGAGAGGAGGTACGCCGTCATGTTCGCGGAAAATCCATCGCCCGAAAACACGACAATTCCCCGGATAGGCCACACGCCGATATCGTCAATTGTCGCGGGGATTTTTTCTTCGGCAGAGCCGCTCACCCCTTGGTATTTGCACTCGATGCCGAGGCTTACCCGAGTCGCGGAATCTTTGAGGACTACATCGATGCTGCGCCGTGCGCCCCAGATGCGGCGGCCCACCTTGACCTCGATATTCGTATCGAGTCCCAGCCCCGCCCCGACTTCAACCACTGCGTCGCGCAGCAAATTGCCGGATGATACTGCTTTGCCTTTTCCCGCCATCAAGCACTCCAAAAGTTGAGGCGGAGTATGAAGCACAGGGCGTACGGCATTCAATTAGGCGGCGTGGGTTCGGGGGCGTCCCTGGAGGCAAGGGGGTATTTTCGGTTCTCGGTTAGCCTATGGAGCAAGCAGCCCCAGCCACCTTTTCCAGGCCTCGCCCACGCGGGCTTTTCCGATATCGTTTGCACCCTCGGCCATGCCGCTCTTAAGAAAACCGTGGCCCACGCCGTCGTAAATGAGCGGCTCGTAGGTCTTACCTTCTTCGGCCATAGCTTTTTTCGTGTCTTCGATGGTCGAGTTAATGCGATTGTCGTTCTGGCCGTAGAAGCCGTACACGGGGCTCGCTATTTTCGCGATCATTTCCCGGGCCGGTGGGCTTCCATAAAAGACGAAGGAGGCCTTCAGTGTCGAGTCATTCGTTGCGTAGCGGAACGTCTGGCTGCCCCCCCAGCAAAAACCGCCGACGCTGGCGACCTTCGTTGTCGAATGTAATGCGCGCGCGTACCGGACGGACGCCTTAAGAATCGACGTAATCCTATCCGGATCCAGTGTGCGGATAGCCCGGCCTACCCCACCGCCATCCGCAAAAGATTCTGAATTGCCGCCATCGGGGCCTGCGCCTGACAGGAAATCGGGGACGACCGCCAGATGGCCGGCCTGCGCCAATTGATCGCCTACCAAGCGAATCCAATCGCCCATCCCGCGAATATCGTGGATCGCTACAACGGAATCCGCAGCGTCATTTCGCTCGGGATAGGCCACGAAGGCCGTAAAGGGATCGCCGTCCTCTGGCGAAATCGTCACCCACTCGTGATGCCGAGGGGATGCTTCGAGTTGGTCAGCGGCGCTTTGGGCTAGCGCTGCCTGCGCGGGAATCCATACGCCAATCAAAGCAGCGAGCGATAAAATTCGGTAAGTTTTCATCGACCTGTCCCTCCTTGTTGTTTGATTCCGTTATTCCATCCTGATAGCCAGATCTGACTTTAGCCCGGATTTCCCATTTGGAAGAGTCATCTTGAGATCCGCCGGCATCGA
>JAPYPO010000751.1 GCA_029937645.1 Candidatus Hydrogenedentota bacterium | reverse complement strand
TTGCGCCCTGCCTGAAGCCGATAAAGGAAACGAACGAGGCCGGCGAGGAAAGCAAACGCCAGGCGCTCATCGGCTTCCGATCTGTTCCCGTATTCGCCCTGGAAGACACAGAAGGCGACTCCCTTCCCGATAGCGACGAGGCCTACGATTCATGGATCACCGGCCTTCCCTTGGCTGAGGTCGCAACCTCCTGGGGCATCGCACTCGGGACCTACACCCACGAAGGCCATGCGCCGATAGGCTATTACCAGTACGCGGGCAACGGCGGACAAGCCGTCATGCTCGGCGTGGAGAACCTCTCCACCTGGACCCACGAACTCGTCCACGCGGCCGATCATCGTCTCACGAATCTCGCGGGACGCAAATGGCAGAAAGAAATCGTCGCGGAACTCGGCGGGGCCATCCTTCTGGAATGTCTCGGCAAGAAACGCGACGCCGATCTAGGCGGGGCCTTTGCCTATATCGAACGCTACGCGCAGAACGAAAGCCTGCCCGTGGTCCGCGCGTGCATCCAAGTTCTCGACCGCGCATGCAACGCCGTCCAATTGATTCTCGATGAGGCGCAGCGCCTCACTCCCACCCAAACGGACGCATAGTTCTCCGTAGCACCGCGAGTCCGCGAGTCAATTCTCGTTTAACCGGCCCACGCGGGACCCCTTTGTCTCGGCGGGTCATAACCCAAAGGAGAAAACATATGAGCACGGAAACTCAAGCGAAGTTCACACTCGGCCGCCTCGTGGCCACACCCGGCGCATTGGAAGCGCTCGAAAGAAACAACACCGACGGCAAAGAGTATGTCCGCCGTCACGCTTCAGGCGACTGGGGCAACGTCTGCGATGAAGACGGCCAATTGAACGACCAGGCTATTCAAGACGGCAGCCGCATTCTAAGCGCCTATCGGCTGCCCGACGAAACGAAGCTCTGGATCATCACCGACGCCGCTATCGATGATCGAGGCCATCGCGAAGCCACAACGATACTGCTCCCCGAGGAGTATTAGTCCCGCCTTTCGACCGCGTATCCACGCTGTCCAGGCCACTCGGCCCATCCACCGAACCCCATCCAACCAGACGCGCTTCAGGACAACTGTGTTTCGCGGCGCGTCCACATGAAAGGAGAACCGATGGGAGACATCAGCGACCACAACGACCTTGAACGCCTCTTACGTTCACCCGAAGGCCAAGCACATCTCGACGAAATCAGAACCATGTTGCTCGGTCGAACCATCCAAAAAGTGACCTTCGATAACGAAGTGCACTTCATTTCCACCACGCTTCACCTGGACGACGGAGAGACCTTCGCCGTTTTCCAGCCGTCTCTCGAAGTCGAAGCCATTCGCGAACAATTCGAGGAGCTCCTCGAACACGAGTACTACATCGATTTCCCGGAACGGAAACCGGTACACAACGATCCGCGCTAGCCGGCGCCGGTCGTAATTCCAACACCAACCCAAGTAACGGGGCGAGATCTGCCTTTTCCAAGGCGGACTCGCCCCTTTCGCATTAGAAAGGAGAAAACACAATGGAAGAAGAATTTGCTGTTCCGATCTGCCTCGCTTTCGGCAACAAGAAGGTGGGCCGAGTCTGGACTTTCAGTATACCCAGCCTCATCACATGCCCCGGCGCCTCCACTTGGTGCAAGGAGCATTGCTATGCGCGGCGACTCGAACGTTTTCGCCCCAATTGCC
>JAPYPO010000159.1 GCA_029937645.1 Candidatus Hydrogenedentota bacterium | reverse complement strand
ATCTGTGTCAGCAGGCAGACACGGGCACGAAGATGATCCACATCGGCAAGAATACGAAGAGCACCGTCATCTCAAAAACGATCTCCGCAGGCCGCGGCAACAACAGTTATCGCGGCATGATTAAGGTCATGCCAAAAGCGGCGAACGCCCGCAGCTATACCCAATGCGATTCGTTGCTTATCGGCGATCGCTGCGGCGCGCATACCTTTCCATATATCGAAGTGCGAAATACATCATCGAATGTCGAGCACGAGGCGTCCACGTCGAAAATTAGCGAGGATCAATTGTTTTACTGTCGACAGCGAGGCATGTCGACGGACGACGCGGTATCCCTGATCATCAACGGATATTGCAAAGAAGTGTTCGACCACCTGCCGATGGAATTCGCCGTCGAAGCGACCAAGCTCCTCGGCATCACCCTCGAGGGCAGTGTCGGCTAGTCGAATTCAGTCGCCGCAAAGCCAAATCCCACGCGGGCCTTTGCCGCCCGTCGAACGGAGTAGAAATCAACATTATGCTCGAAGTCAATGATCTGCATGTAAGTGTGGAAGGCACGGAAATCCTGAAGGGCGTCACCCTGTCCGTCAAAGCCGGGGAAGTCCACGCCATCATGGGGCCCAACGGCTCCGGAAAAAGCACGCTGGCCCAATGCCTGGCCGGACACGACGCCTATGAAATCACCCAAGGAGCGGCCACCTTCCTCGATCAGCATCTCCTCGACATGCCACCGGAGGAACGGGCGCGACTCGGGTTGTTTCTCGCGTTTCAATATCCGGTGGAAGTCCCCGGCATTTCGAACGCCTATTTTCTCCAGTCGTCCGTAAACGAAATCCGGAAGAGTCACGGCCTCGACGAGCTGGACGCCATGGAGTTTCAAGGTCTCCTCGCGGAAAAAATGGCGATGGTGAATGTGGATCCGCGCTTCGCCGACCGCAACGTAAATGAAGGATTTTCGGGCGGCGAGAAGAAGCGCAACGAAATCCTCCAGATGGCCGTTATGGAGCCGAAGCTCTGCATCCTGGATGAAACGGATTCAGGCCTGGATATCGACGCGCTACGCATCGTATCGGATGGGATTAACAAGCTGCGGGGTCCCGAGCGTGGATTCTTGCTGATCACGCACTACCAGCGTCTGCTCAACTATGTGAAGCCCGACTTTGTGCATGTGTTGTACCAGGGTAAAATTGTGAAGTCGGGCGGACCCGAACTGGCGCTTGAGTTGGAGAAAAAAGGATACGAGTGGCTGCGGGAAACCGCTAACGCTTAACCAACCATTCTCACCGCTTGCTTCGCTCGTGGTTTGAATGGGTGTTTATGTTCTTTCTTTTTTTGGGAAAAAGAAAGAACCAAAGAAAAACCGGGCGATACTATGTATCGCCTTTTGGGTGGCCGGTGAAAGATAGAAAGTATTGGTCATGGATGTTTCGATTGCTTCGAGCCCCAAAGATGGGCTGCCGGGAACGGCCTGGACGAAGGCCATCCTGATTCATTCAATTATTTTTCATGTTGTCTTGTTTGCCCTTGTAGTGACTGACCTCCTTACCGATTGGCTGATGGGTTCCGGTTATGATCCTTATAGGAGTCAGCATGTTTTGGCGTTTGGAGAATTCCAGATTCCCAACCTTTGGTTTCTTGAAGTGATTTGGATAATCTGGTGTGGAATAGGACTCAGCTCAGCAGTCCGCCATTGGCAAACGCAAGAACTGGGCTTTTACGATAAAGTGCCCGTCTACTGTGTGGGCGCCATGTTGCCAGGAATCATCGCAACGGGATTCCTGGTCTTGGGCGGCGTCTAGTTTTTTTCATCAAGTCTGATGTAACGATTCGGTCAGGCTGATTTAGGAGTATCGATTGCACCATGGCCAACGCCGTTGACAAAAAGAACAGAGAAAGTTATCTCGCGGACCTCGCAAGAATGGACGGGCTGAATTCGCCCGAATGGATGCGCGTCCTTCGTGAGGGGGGTGCCGCCCTTTTCGGGGAGACTCCGTTTCCCCATCGCAAACAGGAGGAGTGGCGGTTTACGAATGTGTCGCCTATTGTCCAGGTGCCGTTTCGTTCGCTGTTGGATGGGGCGATTGCGGCTCCCTCGAAGGACGAGATCGCGGGGCATCTTTATGGCGAGCCAGAGTGGAATCAGCTTGTTTTTGTTGATGGGCGTTATTCTTCTGAGCTCTCTTCGGTCGTTTCTGGTCCGGATGCTTTGCAGGTGGGGAGCCTGGGTGCTGCGATTGCAGATGACAACGAGGTTGTGCGGAAGTACTTGGGCCAATCGGGTCCTCAATCGAATGCGTTTACTAGCTTGAATATGGCCTTCCTCCAAGATGGTGCGTTCATTCATGTGCCGGATAATTTGGCGATGGAAACGCCGGTTCATTTTCTTTTTGTGTCGACCGGGGCCGATAGTTTGGCGGCGTATCCCCGAAATTTGTTTGTTGTGGGGCCTTCTTCTGAGTGCACCGTGTTGGAAAGCTACGTGGGCCTGACGGACACCGGCCCTTGCCTGAATAACGCGGTAACGGAGATCGTGCTCGAGGACAACGCGCGGATGAATCGGCACAAGTTGGTCGCCGAGGGCGCGGAAGGATTCCACTTGGCAACGACTTCGGTCCTGCAGGGGCGGGATACTTCGTTCAACTCGTTCAACATTACGTTAAGCGGGAAGATTGTTCGCAACGAACTCGACCTGACGTTTAACGGTGAAGGCAGTGAATGTGACTTGAATGGGCTCTATCTGAATGACGGCGACCGGCTCATCGACAACGCGCTCCGTGTGCGCCATGCCGCGGGCAAGTGCCACAGCCGGATGGCCTATAAGGGTGTTCTCTCGGGTACAAGCAAATCGGTATTCGCCGGAAAGGTCGCCGTCGACCGGGGCGCGCAGCGGACCGATTCCGACCAGATCAATAGCAACTTGCTCCTTTCCGATGGGGCGACCATTGACACGAAGCCGCAATTGGAAATTTTCGCCGACGACGTAAAGTGTACGCACGGCGCGACGGTTGGCGCCTTTCCGCCCGAACTGATATTCTACTTCCAATCGCGTGGAATCGACCCGACCCGGGCCCACGGCATTCTGACCTATGGCTTCGCCGCGGAAGTGGTGGACGCGATAAAGGTAGGCCCGCTCCATGATAAACTTGATGCCTACGTGTTCGACAAATACTGCCCCGAGAGGTAAACCCATGACATCCGACCTCAAGCATTCAGCAGGCGCAACGGCGCAGCTGGATGTGGACGCGATTCGCGCCGATTTTCCGATTCTTAGTCTGCGCCCGCACGGGAAGCCCTTGGTCTATCTCGACAACGCGGCGACCGGTCAGAAACCGCAGCAAGTTATCGACGCCACCAGCGCGTTTTACGCGTCGCAAAACTCGAACGTCCACCGAGGCATCCACCATCTGAGCCAGCTCGCCACGGAAAAATACGATGCGGCCCGCGAGAGCGTGTGCCGATTCATCAACGCGCCGGATTCGCGCGAAGTCATCTTTACCAGCGGCAACACGGAAGCGCTCAACCTGGTCGCCCAATCCTACGGCGGCACGTTCCTTGGCGAGGGCGACGAAGTCATCCTCTCCCAATTAGAACACCACTCGAACATCGTGCCATGGCAGATGGTCTGCGAACGGACAGGCGCGAAGCTCCGCGTGATCCCCATCGACGATAACGGAGACATCATCCTCGATGAATTCGAGAAGATGCTTGGTCCGAAGACGAAGTTCGTTTCCCTGATATATGTGTCGAACGCGCTGGGAACCATCAACCCGGTCAAGAAAATTATCGAGCTCTCCCACGCACAGGGCGTTCCCGTGCTGCTCGATTCGGCCCAGGCTGCGCCGCATATGCCCGTCGATGTACAGGATCTCGATTGCGATTTCCTGACGATAGCGCCCCACAAAATGTGCGGGCCTACAGGCATCGGCGTGCTGTACGGAAAAACGAAACATCTGGAAGCCATGCCCCCCTTCAAAGGTGGCGGCGACATGATCATCTCGGTTACCTTCGAAAAAACAACGTACAACCGGTTGCCCTTCAAGTTCGAAGCAGGCACACCCAATATTGCCGGAGTCATTGGTCTGGGCGCGGCGGTCGAATATCTCAGCGCAATCGGGATGGACCGCGTCGCCGCATACGAAGCCGAACTCCTCGAATACGGAAAAAAGGCCCTGCGCGAAGTCGAAGGCCTCACCTTCATCGGAACGGCCGAGGAGAGGACCGCCACGTTTTCGTTTACCCTCGACAGCGCCCACCCTCACGACATCGGGCAGATTCTCGACGGCGAGGGCATCGCGATCCGCGCAGGGCATCATTGCGCGCAACCAGTCATGAAACACTTCGGCGTCCCGGCCACGGCGCGCGCCTCCATGGCTTTCTACAACACGACCGAAGAAATCGACGCACTCGTCGAAGGCCTTCGAAAAGTCAACGAGGTCTTCGCCTAATGCCCAACAAGCGCTCTCTCTACGAACAGGTAATTCTCGATCACAACAAAGCGCCCCGCAATTTCGGCGAGCTTCCGGATGCCGACCGAAAGGCCGAGGGTTACAACGCCCTGTGCGGCGACCAATTCACCATCTTTCTCAAAATGGATGGCGACGTCATTGATACCGTACAATTCGAAGGATCCGGCTGCGCGATTTCTAAATCCTCCGCCTCCGTCATGACCACGCAGCTCAAAGGGAAAACCCGCAGCGAAGCCGAGGCGCTCTTCCAAAAATTTCACGCCATGATCACCTCCGGCTTCGACGCGGAACTCGACGAAGCGGGGCTCGGCAAGCTGATGGTCTTCAGCGGTGTGCGCGAATATCCCGTCCGCATAAAATGCGCAACCCTCGCGTGGCATACCATGCTCTCCGCGTTGCATGATGACGACGGCACGGTGAGCACGGAATAGGGCAACCGTTCCTGCAATCTCCGGGAAGAAATATCCAGGTTAGAGCGGGTCGCCGAGTCAAAATTATCTGGATTTCCCCGCCCGCCGGATGATAAACTACTGCTAAGATACGTGAATATATCCAATTTTTATTGGCGCCAGTCTAAGCTGCGCGCCTTTTTGTGTACCCGAAACCAATCCCAAGAGTAATTTTGCAATGACCGAAACCTTAGCGGTACAAACGGCCCGGACGCCCGAAGACACGCTGAAACGGATGAGGGAGCGCCTCAAAGGGGTCGTCCCCGACGTGGAACTCCAACTGAAAGCGGACCTCGTCTTCGAAATAAACCGACTCAAGGTCGAGCGGAACGCGGTAATTCTTGGGCACAATTATATGGAGCCGGCCCTCTTCCATTCCGTACCGGACTATACGGGCGACTCGCTTGAGCTCTCCCGCCAATCAGCCGAAACGGATGCCGACATCATCCTGTTCTGCGGCGTCCAGTTCATGGCCGAAACCGCGAAGATTCTCAGCCCCCACAAGACCGTACTCATCCCATCGCTGAAAGCTGGCTGTTCGCTTGCCGCTGGAATCACCGCCGCCGATGTGCGGCTTCTCAAAAAGTGGTATCCCGACGCGCCCGTGGTCACCTACGTAAACACCTACGCCGACGTCAAAGCGGAATCCGACTATTGCTGCACATCGGGCAATGCCATCGCCGTGGTGACGCACCTGCTCTCCGAGGGGCACCGGCAGATCATCTTTCTACCCGACGAATACCTCGCGCGCAATACCGCCGCCGAGCTGGGTCTGGATTTCGTACTGCCCCCCGTCTTGCGATCCGAAGAGCCCGTCATCGGCAAAGACCCCACCATCATCGGGTGGCGTGCCCGCTGCGAAGTCCACGAGAAATTCCGGCCGGAAGACGTTCACCATGTCCGGGAGCAGTTCCCCGATGTCGCCGTTCTGGCCCATCCCGAATGCAGCCCGGAAGTCGTCGCCGTAAGCGACAAGACCGGCAGCACGAAACAGCTAATCAAGTTCGTGCGCGATCTGGACGCGCCGCAGTACCTGCTCCTGACGGAATGCAGCATGGGCGACAATATCGCTGCGGAGAATCCCGATAAGGACATGCTGCGCCTGTGCAGCTTCCGCTGCCCGTACATGAATGAGATCACCGTCGAGGATACGCTGGATGCGTTGCGGAATACGCAGTACGAAGTGAGCCTCCCGCCCGAAATCATCGAGCGCGCACGGACCCCCATCGACCGTATGCTGGAAATCCGCTAGAACCTCCCGGTGGCCTTTTAGGTCGGCAGGTTTACTACTTTCTTTTCGGTCTCAAGCATCTCGGGAAGCTCCCCCGAAGGCATGAACGCGCCTCCTGAAATGACCAACTTCATCGCATCCTCCACCGAGATGTCGATTTTCTTGATTTCGTTCGGATCCACATACAGCAGGAAACCGGAGGTCGGATTCGGCGTCGTCGGCACGAAGACCGAGACTTGCGGTGTGCCCACCGCGCGCTGCACGACCCCTTGCTCGCGGGAGGTGACGAAGGCCACGGCGAAAAGCCCCTTGCGCGGATACTCGATGACACAGACCTCCTGAAAAACCGAGCCTTCGCGATTGATAAATACATCGCGGATTTGTTGTACGGCCTTATACACATTCTTGATGACCGGTATGCGGTTGAGCACCCGTTCGCCGTAGGTAATCGTCTTCCGGCCAACCAAGTAGCGCGTCAAGAAACCCGTCGTCAGGAACAGGGCCGTCGCGACGAGAAAGCCGGTGCCCTTTTTGTATTCCAATTCGGTAAGATACTTGAGCCGCACGAAGTGCTCGCCCAGGTAATTGACCTGGGCATAGAGATTCTCGATGATGCTCTCGACGCCCAGCCCTACCTTTTTGAACAACCAGATCGTCAGCCATACGGTGACAATCAGCGGCACCCAGACCAGCAGGCCGGTCATCAAGTAGAAGCGCAGCTGCTTCAAATATTGGATCAGAAACCGAAGGAAAGGGCTCGCTTCGCTGAGCTTTTTCTTCTCGTTTTTTGTCGCCGTCATTGAATGCGCACACCTATACTCTTATGGACTTTCCAAACGCGGCCCAAGGCATCGGAATCGTCCAAAAAAAGCCGATATCCACAAAGAATCAAGGCCGCACTAGCACTCCATTATACCTGATATCCCCGGAACAGCCAAGAGGTTCCGACTATCCTTGCTTCCGACTACATACACGTCGGCTAAGCCGGAGCAGGAAGGGGGGGCTCGGAACCGAGATCGAGGTCGACGTCGATATGGTCGGCGTCAATTTCGCCCGCGTCGACTCGGCGTTGGAATTCGAGTGTGTCTTCGAGGACGCCTTCGGATTTCTCCAGGAGCGGCTGGACGAGATCGGCGAGGCCCAGGTGTTCACATCCCCCTTGATCCCCGTTCGAAGGGGGACTACTGGCGGGGATATTTAGGGCTAGGCGGACTGCGTCGGTGGCGAGTAAGCGCAACCATTGGCGGAGTTCCCGCGCAATGCGCAACTGCGCCTGGAGCATGGCGCTGACTTTGCTGGAACGCATCGAATATTTCTCGCCGTCGGCCCGAGACTCTTCGGTGAACGTGCTCCAACCGAGCGCCGCCTGGGCCCGCGTCAGCATGACTTGGAATGTGGCGATGTTGTGGTGCAGAAGGGTTTCGGCTGCTTCTTGCCCTACCGCTTTCTCTTCCACCTTTTCTTTGGAAAAAGAAAAGGTGGAGCCAAAAGAAATCGTTGCGCCTTCGGCGTCAGGTGAAACGGCATCTCCCTCTGTCTTTGCGAGGAGCGTAGCGACGCGGCAATCTCTTGAGTCAGTAGTCTCCGCCTCCGCAAGCGCATCCCCACACGCCACCGCACCCTCAGCCACATTTCCCGTCCCCAAAGAGGAAGTAACGGCATCGTACTCCTCTTTTTCGTATGGACAAAAAGGTCGTTCCTTATGCGGCAGCGCCTCGATATCCTTGTTCGGCATCGGACACGTCTGCCAGAGCGGACAGTGCTCCCCGCATTGTTGCAACCGGCGCGAGTAGAGTCCGTGGATCATCGCGTTGCGGTTGCCGAGCGGCGCGCCGATGCTGGAGTGTCCGCCGTGGTAGCGGCAGCGTCCGCTGGGATGCTCGGACCCGAGTTTGCACGGGGTCCACGCGGGGGAATGGGCGCCGCAGACGCGGCGGCCCAACCCCTTCTCCACCCCCTCAACCGCAGCAACCCACTCCGCATCCCACTTCGGGCTCAACGGTGTTCCCAACTCAGTCCGACCATCCAAATCCATAACCTCACCCAATCCCCAATACCAACCCCAAAAAAAAGAAAACCAACCTTCCCTCGCAGAGAGGCACAGGGTGAGGGTCAACACCCCCGCCCCGCCACCAGCCCCAAAATATAGGACCGCCGCCCCAACCGTCAATCCGTACAACTCCCCCTATAGATCAGTACGGCCCGTTGCACAAAACCACCGAACGCAAAACACCAAGTAGATCGCCAACAGAACCAAAAGGCCCACTCTCCCCCAGGGAGAGGATCAAGGTGAGGGTGGTCTACTCCCACCGATAAACCCACCACCCGACGTCATCGCACGGAATCCTGCCCCCTCTGTCATTACGAGTCAGAACCCGCTTCGCGGGAAATTGGGATAAGAAAGGGGCTCCTTGCAAG
>JAPYPO010000158.1:7021-8563 GCA_029937645.1 Candidatus Hydrogenedentota bacterium | reverse complement strand
GTCTCCAACGAGACCCGGGGAAAGATGGAGGCCTTCCAATTTTGCTCCGTGGCAGCCAGCGCAGCTTTCTCGGTAGGCCTTTCGGCCCTCGACGGCTTGTTCCTGGGTGAAGCTGATTTCTTGGGAGAAACAAGCCGACTGCAACATTGCAAGGGATAGCAAGAGGGTTCGAGCAAACCGCGTTCTAATCAACGACATTCAGTCTCTCCTTGAGTGGGGCAGAAATGTAACCATAAGGTTTCACCATAGCATTGATCATGATCAAGACGCTATTCGTAGGAAATGGAAACGACTTAAGGGGCGGCCATGATAGCAGAATTTGTCTTGATATCGCCGCTGTGTGTCTATACTCTGGCGAAGAACGTACCCGTGGAATTTGCGGGCGTTCCCTATAGTCAATTTCGGTTTGAATCGTGCTCAAACGAAAGGAAGACCATGAAAACGAGATCGCTTGCGCTACTCATCGCGCTCTGTTTCCCCCTCATCGCGACGGCTCAGAACAACGCGGCTTCGCCCGACACGAAAAATATCTTGTTCTTGGCTGTCGACGACTTGAACGATTGGATCGGCGTGCTGGGCGGGTACCCTCAGGCCAAGACGCCCAATATAGATCGGCTCGCCAAGAGCGGCGTTCTCTTCGAGCAGGCCTACTGCGCGGCGCCGTTGTGCAATCCTTCCCGCGCTGCGGTCATGACCGGCTTGCGTCCCTCGACGACCCGCATCCACGCCAACGGAAGCATGTACGATCCGGACAGCAAGGGCAAAACATCGTGGTTCCGTGAAATTCCCAAGTTCAAGGACTGGGTAACTCTCCCGCAGTATTTCCGGCAGCATGGCTACATGGCTTGGACCGGCGGAAAAATATTCCACCATGCGGACGGTCTATTCTCCGATGTGGAATCCTGGGACCACCAATACTCCAAGAAGGCGGGGACTCCATTTCCGCCCAAGGAAAAGCGCCTGCAACACGGTATGAGCGGAAAATTCAAGAACCCCTACTACAACTCTTACGCCGATTGGGTGCCGCTCGATATCCCCGAGGAAGAGACATACGACTGGCAGACCGCCGCGGGGGCAGCGAAATTCTTGGAGCAGGATCACGACAAACCTTTCTTTTTAGCTGCCGGGATATTTCGGCCGCATATGCATTGGTACGCACCGAAGAAGTACTTCGACATGCACCCGCTTGAAGACATCCAATTGCCGCCTTACCTCGAAAGCGATCTAGACGACGTCCCGCCGGCGGGCCGGAGGATGGCAGGTTCTGCGGGAGGGCACGCTTTCAGTGTAATCAAGGAGCACGGGGAGTGGAAGAAGGCGATACAGGGTTACTTGGCGGCCTGCTCCTTTGCCGATGCCTGCGTGGGCGTGATCTTGGATGCGCTGGAAAAAAGCAAGTACAGCGAAAATACGATTGTAGTCTTGTGGGGCGACCACGGTTTTCATCTCGGAGAAAAGAATCACATCTCGAAGGTCACACTGTGGCCGGAGGCAACGCGTACGCCGTTGATGATTCGCGCGCCGGGCGTTTCGAGACCGAAT